>JBIJCS010000464.1:0-4071 GCA_044344575.1 Pirellula sp.
TTCGGACACGTAGGGTATGTGCAGCGGTCCCCATTCAAACGATCTGGCACATGCAATCCGCCAAGCACCATCCATTCCATGGTTGCGATTCAATCCAAGGACCGCGGAACATACCAACCGGCCCTTGTCTCACGCAAAGACGCCAAGACGCAAAGGAGACCGCAGGGCATTCGGACACGTAGGGTATGTGCAGCGGTCCCCATACAAACGATCTGCCACATGCAATCCACCACGTGCCATCCATTTCATGCGTGCGGTTCAACCCAAAGACCGCGGAACATACCAACCACCCATGTCTCACGCCAAGACGCCAAGACGCCAAGAAGACCGCGGAACATACCAACCCACCCATGTCTCACGCCAAGTGGCGCAATCACTCCGGTCATTGATAAAAAATCCCCTATTTTGCAATTTTTGCCAAAGCGACTGTCATTTCTACAACTCACGATGCAAATGCTATCACTCGGCGAACGCTAGTACGCTTCAAGCGACTTGACGAAATTGAAGCTCGCGTGCCAGCAATTTCACGAACCGTTCGCATTCTCGCGTTGCGTTGACCTTTCCCATCCCCACACGCAACAACGATTCGCTTCGATTTGGAACACAAGTTGCTATTGCTTTGTTGTAACTAGCTTCTCAGCAGACTGCCTGACCTTCGCAATCTCCAAAGAGTTGCGAAACATTTACAAGCCAGGTGTGTCTTTTCAAGGGAGGGAGAACGAAGCCATGACCATTTTAGGGATTCTATTTTTGCTAGCCAAACTACGTTCCTTGCAAGCTCGCGGTGCGTGCTTGGGTGCAATCGCATGGGGATTGATTGCAGTACCAGCACTTGGGCAGATCCACTTCGATGTGAATAGCTCAGCGCCTGTCCGGTCGCTTCACCCCAATGGAACCTTCTCTCAATTTCCAAACTCGCGTTTGGTTGCAATGGATTTTGACGTGTCGACCCTCTTCCAACCGGGAGCCGCTCAATCGACTCGGGAAATTCTGATTCAATGCATGAGTCGTCGCGAAGGAGTGCTGATTGTCGATTACTCACCCAAGACCGAACTGCAAACGGATGTCTTCGGACCGATGCAAGTCGTGCAGGAGCAAGATGCCTCGCGCGACATGGCGTTGCAAGGATTTGCCGGTTATCCGGGGATCGGATCTGCTTCAGGAAATTTGAATCAGTCTGAATATCAACGCCAGAGTATTCAGTTCGCGCAACGTCCTTCGCTCGAACTGACTCTGGCTTCCGGATCGTTGCATCGTCAACGCGGGGTATATTTCAAACTTCGACCCAATAGTCAGTCTACCTTAGAGGGATCGAAGACCTTCAGTCTTGTTCTTAGCGTTCCAGCAAATTGGAGAGCGGACTTACTGGACGTGACGGTTCAAGCCGCGGGGATTGATCCTCGAGCAGGGCGTCGTGAAACAGTGCTTGCCAAGCAATCATTCGTAGTTGGGATTTACCAACAAAACGACGCTGTGGCTGGTCAAGCGATTGCGGAGTATGTCAAGCTACAATCGAACCTTGTTCGTTCCGTCAAAACCTACGCAAAGAAGATCGAACAGCGTACGTATCCAACTCCGTTTCATAAGCTTGGTGCGAAACTTGATCTCTACGAACCAGAGATCCCGGAGAATTGGCTCGACTTCGTCATCTACAAACCGCTCGGAAACACTTATGCAACACCCCATCAACTACAAATGCAACTCGCCGCATTGCCTGTGGATGTTCGGGTTGCAGTGATGAATTTCCAAGACCAAAAAGCAAGAATCGAATCGCTTGCAGGAGAAGAATGGCGAGGTACTGATGGACCGCAGACGTACACCCTTGGTTATCGAGGTGTCGATAACGGTCACCAAGGGCATCGCTGATGAAACGAGCAAGGACAAGTTACCAATAGCGCTCAACGACGTAATGACCTGGCTCACTCCGCTTATGCTTGCGCATCCCTCGTGCGTGCAACAAGGCTTCGACATCATCAAGCATCTGTGGATTACCGCATAGCATGACCGCACTCGAATTGGCATCGAGTGTGGTCTGTGCAAGAGATTCGAGTTGCCCGCTTTCGATCGCTTGGGTAATCCTTCCTTGGTAGCCGTGCCAAGCGGATTCGCGGGAGACTACAGGTACGTAATCGAAGCGTCCTGGAAGTTGTTGTCCGTAATGTTGTAGTTCTTCGACGTAAGCCAAATCGGAGAGATAGCGAACGCCGTGCACAACGACGATTTTTTCGTACCGTCTCCAGATGGTTCCTTCGCGCAGCATCGCGATGTAAGGAGCTAATCCAGTTCCTGTTGCAAGTAACCAGATGTTTTTTGCTTCAGGGGCATGGCTTAAGGTAAATCCTCCCGTGGCTTTCATCGCTACATCGATCGATGCGCCACACTCTAAATTCCAAAGCCGTGGCGTTAACTCACCACCTTCGACGGTTACGATGAAAAATTCCAACGACTCTCCGTGTGGCGAAGCGACCGAGTAGGGTCGATGGAGGTGTTTTTCGGGAAGGGGTAATCCGACTTGCAGAAATTGACCCGGTTCAAATGGCTCTACGCCGGGGCAATGTACGGTCAGCGTAAAGAGACCCTCGGACCATATTTTTTTTGCATGTACTGTGCCTTGAGTCCATTGTAGCGCCATGCTATGTATTGCTGGCAAGAGTTGTATTACCAGCGATCCTTTCTACTTGGAGGTACAATTTTCGAGGTAGGCTATGGAATCTTATCCGACACACTTCACGCTCACTATAACAAAAGGTTGCATTGGATGTTTACTTCACGCCGAACGTTTTTGCTCTCCACCGCTGTCGCGCCTTGGATGTCGAGCTTCGCCGCGCGCGTTACTCCTCGAATCCTTCGCTTTGGCGTGATCTCGGACGTACATCAAGACGTAATGCACGATGGAATCGAGAGAATATCTCAATTTGTTGCTTCCATGCGAGATGCACAAGTTGATTTTATTCTTCAACTAGGGGATTTCTGCCAGCCCCACCCGCGTAATCGCCCTTTCCTCGATGCTTGGAATAGTTTCGATGGTCCCAAGTATCACGTACTGGGAAATCACGACATGGATGGTGGATATGCTCGCGAGAAAACGGTCGAGTTCTATGGAATGCCTCATCGTTACTACACTTTTGATTCTGCGAACCTACGCGGAATTGTTCTCGATACGAATGACCCAGGTGGAACAGCAAAAGGGTACAAAAAGTTTATTGGCATCGACCAGCAACAGTGGCTACAAAAGCAACTCTCGGAGAGCGATCGTCCTGTATGTGTTTTCTTGCACCATCCACTCGACGATCCGAATGGGATCGAGAACCGCAAAGAACTACGTGAAATTCTCACTGCCGCTGAGAACGCCAAACCTGGCTTGATCGTCGGCGTTTTCTCCGGGCATTTCCATCAGGACTATACGCTATTGAGCGAGAAAATTCGCTACATACAAATCAACAGCGCGTCGTACGTATGGCTCGGAGGCAATAGCACGCAACAAACATATCCCGCCGAGGTGCATAAAAAACACCCAAGCCTGATCAGTGTGGCAGCTTACGAAGATCCGCTATGGGCAGTGGTTCAAATTGATTTTGAAAAGGGTGAGTTGACAATCGAAGGCAAGTCGACCCGATGGCACGGGCCAACTCCTTGGGAACGCGGCGCAAGCCAGACCGACTACCCGTCCGACAAAAACCGCCCCGCCATCTCCTCTGCGTCGCTCAAGCTTTAGTAACGTAGGGTATGTGTAGCGGTCCCTCCACAACAAGCATCTGCCACATTCAATCCATCAAGCACCATCTATTCCATGCGTGTGATTCAAACCATGGACCGCGGAACATACCACCCGGCCCCTGTCTCACGCAAAGACGCCAAGACGCCAAGACGCCAAGAAGACCGCAGGGCATTCGGACACGTAGGGTATGTGCAGCGGTCCCCATATAATCGATCTGCTACAAACGACCCACCAAGCACCATCCATTCCATGCGTATGGTTCAACCCAAAGACCGCGGAACATACCAACCCTTCCTGCCTCACGCCAAGACGCCCGTAAATGAATTGATCCGGACAACGCGAGATCTGGTGGT
>JBIJCS010000056.1:0-13903 GCA_044344575.1 Pirellula sp.
GGTACGAAAGCAAAAACCGAGGTGACATTACTGCCTGTGGAAGAAGGGAAGTTCACGTTGTTGATGACCACGGAAGCTGAAGGGTTGCGAGCTGATCCCGTGGAGCGAGAAGTTTTCGTTGAAGGGCAGAGCGAACTCGTATTTGACATTGATGATGACAACGATCCGATCGAAACGAACGGTGTTACGACTTACTCGGTAAAGATCAACAACATCGGAACACGTCCGGATCAAGAGGTTCGCTTAGTGATCGAAATCCCCGATGGTGCGGTGGTCGAACAAGTCTATGCACCGATGAAGTATCAAGCGAGTGGACGTCAAATTGTGTTCGCTTCGATCCCTAGTCTTGCATCAAAAGAGCAAGTTGTCGTGAAGGTTGCCGTTAAACATGGGCGAGAGGGAACACAAATACTCAGAGCCGCGCTGCAGAGTCAGTTACGACCGGTACCAGTGATTCGTGACGAGAGTACACAGGTGTATACGGATCGTTAGTCCGATGTTTTATTCGTTTGACTTTCGCTGTTTCTCTTCGATCTGTGTGATTCGTTCACGCAAACGATTTAATTCCTCTGCTTGCCGATCTTCAGATGGCGCGGGCCCATCGGGTTCACCAAGCGGCGAAGTAGCTAGTGCCGACCCGAGGACGGCACCGACGACAGCGAGTAAAATTCCGAAGATTGCTGCAAACGCTATTTGGACGAGGAAATAGAACCAGACGTCTATAAATACGGATTTTATCGACTCTGTAGACGATGGCTTTTGAAGAACTAGCCAGGGGCCAATCTTCGGACCGAGAATCAGTCCCAAAACTCCTCCACCGACTCCACCAAGCAAGCTACCCATGACTGCGCGAGCTTGATGATTTCCTTGTTTTGGTTTCTTGTTCATCATTGGTCATTCCGGAAATATGATCGGTGAAACATATCGGGTTCGCACTAGTGAATTGATTTCGTACTCTTGTTCAGAGGAACGGTGCTCCTGCTCGTAATCGAAGGAATCTTGCGGCCAACGAATTAGGATTTGGATCTACGCAGAGTTTCAACGTTCTGGATCAGCAAATTCGGTTCGACGAGCAGGAGTACGAGTTGGCGTAGCAGGAGAAGTGTTACGGGACAGGGGTATCCTTACTTGGTGGGGTTAAGTTCCGAAGAAAGAAATCCGTCATCATCTGGTATTGATGGTGCATTTGCTCTGGATCGACGATGCCGTGTCGGTTTTTCGGATAGATCATCAATTCGAATTGTTTCCCTGCTTCTTGAAGTGCATTTGCGAATTGCAGGGTATTTGTCATGTGAACATTTTCGTCGATCTCCCCATGGATTAGGAGGAGGCGACCGCTTAAATCCTTTGCGGCTTGGACAACAGAGCTGGATTGGTATCCTTCCGGGTTCGCTTGAGGAGTGTCCATGTACCGCTCGGTATAAATGGAATCGTAGTTCCGCCAATCGGTCACGGGAGCACCAGAAATGCCGGCACGAAATAGTTTGCTATGGGTCATTGCGTAGGCGGTGAAGTAACCGCCGTAACTCCAGCCCCAGATTCCCAATCGGTCAGTGTCCGCCCAAGCTTGGTTGCTCAACCAACCAACGGTATCTTCCAGATCCCGTAATTCCAGAGCACCCAAGTTTTTGTAGACCTTCCAAGTATCAGCATTCCCTTTGCCCAATGCTGAACGGTTATCGCACAAGAGAACCGCGATTCCCTGGTCCGTAAGATAGCGGTGCCATAAGTCGCTGCGATGAGTCCAGCTGTTTTCGACGGTTGGAGCTGAAGGACCGGCATAGACATAAAGGACAACAGGAATTTTCTTTGATCGTTGGGTAGTCGGTTTGTACAACAGACCTTGGAGAGTTTGTCCATCTCGAGCGTTGATTTTGACCAGTTCAGGTTTTGCGGTATCCACGTAATCGAATCGGTCGTTTCGATAACCACTGATCAATCGGATGTCTTTCCCGTCGCGGGACTTCAGCCATGTTTCGGTCGGTTGGGTAAGGTTGCTCCATGTGTCGAAGAAGAAGCTGCCCGTGGGGTGAACGCTGATTCGGTGGGAGCCGAGTTGTGTGCTCATGGATTCCATTTCTTGGGTTTCTAGAGATAGTCGAATGACATCGGTGTTGGTAGGGGCTGACCGGTGCGCGGTGAACCAGACGTATTTCCCGGAGTCTGTTACAGCAGAAATTTCCTTAACATCCCATTCCCCTTGGGTGAGTGGTTTCCTAGTGCCATCGGCTGCGACGTGGTAGAGGTGTCTTCGACCGACAAAATTGCCTTCGCTGCCGGCGTCGCTAAGCCACAAGAAGCTTCCGTCAGGAAGCCAGCGAGGGGAGTCGATGACATCGACCCAAGCCTTTGAGGATTCGTTGACGAGTACCTTGGATTCTTTGGTTTCGGTATCGTAGTGGACGAGGTCGAGACGGTTTTGAATTCGATTTTGGATTTGGTATACCAGTTCATTGGGTGCATTGGGTTTCCACCCGACGCGAACGATGATTCGATCTTTCGCATCATCGATCACCAGGGGAACTTGTTCGAGACTTGCATTCGGAATGTCAGCGACATGGAGCGATACCGACGGGTTGGGTTGTCCTGCTTTGGGATAACGCATGTTTTCTACGCGCTGTGCGAAGGGGATCGAATCGTCAATGACGAAGTTCGGTACAGGGGTTTCATCCAATCGCAAGAATGCCAATTTGGTTCCATCCGGATTCCACCAATACGCTTTGAACTGACCTCTGCCGTAAACCTCTTCTTGGGTAACCCAGTCCAATTTTCCGTTGAGGATGTCACCACCGCCGTCGGTGGTTAGTTGTTTGATTTCTCCTGTTTTGCAATCGACGACAAAGAGGTTTTGTTCATGAATAAATGCAACATGATTTTGGGTTGGAGAAAGCTCGACAAGTTCTTTGTTTTTTTCTGGAGACTGTGTCAATCGCTTCGCTGTGTCGGTCCGAAGGTCATAGAAGAACAGGTCGTTTTTATGTTGTACGACTGCGGTCTCAAGGTTTTCTTGAAAGATGTCCATCTGTCGGGCGAACGGAGCTGCAGCGTTGTCAGGAAATTCCGGAAGCTTGGATAGAGCTTCGACGAGTCGGTTCGGAGTTTCCCAAGGGTGCATTGCTCCGGTGCTAGCATCGACATGAAACCACCGTTGTTCTCGGCGTAGCAAGTAGCCCTCGCCGTGAGGCATCCAGCGCGGCACTGGGCTTGGTGATCCGAGATAAGCGATCTTTTTATCCGGTGCGTAGAGCTTATCGATCGAAAGGGATTCACCTCGGATATCTTTGGGAGTAAGTTCCAGCCAATCGAGCGGATCGAGTGTTCGCATGGAAGGGAACGTTGGAATAGCGACACAACGGGAAATGGGGTACCAAGAGCCGGGTTGCAGTGCTGGATCAAGGAATCCCCAAGTGGCCAGTGATTCGTCGGAGTGAGGTTCCAAGATGTATGTCGCGAGTGTCCCGAGTGGGTTATCTGTTAGCACAAGCCAGCCGGAGTTCAGTTGCTTTTCTGATTTCTCGCTTGCCACATTCAGTTTTGAGATCTTGCGGAATTGAAACTCACTGAGTTCTTTGCGATCCTCGATTCGATACTGTTCGACTTGCGCGGTGACTTGGCCTGCCACTTCGATCATGGGGATGCCATGAAGCCGAACACGGCTTGCTAGCCAGGAGTATTCCTTGGGGATGTGATACGCGATCGGCGCGTCGACTTCGAGTTTCACCTTCGCCTTATTGGCTAAGCGGACATCGTATTCGGTCTGTTGGAGTTCCTCGATGCGATGTCTATCTTTCGGGCTGGGGAACTCGCTGCCATCTGACGTCTTTTCAGGCCAGCGGTATCCAGCGACTTTTGCCCGCTCCTCGCCGGGTTCAATCACTCCTTGAATGGCAACTTTTTGGGGAGCGGACGGTTGGGGTTTACGAACGAGTGTCCGAACGGCTTGGGTGTTTGCGGTCAGGTAGTTCAAGCATTCTTCGATGAAGCTGTAGCTGACTTCGATGCGCCGTTGGTAGGAAGCGTAGGAGTAGGATTCGACCAAGATCCCAATCTTGCCCCGCAATCCAACATATTCGGTGCTGTACCGTGGTTCGTAACCGTAGCTCTCCCAGACTGTATGTTCGCGGTTGAAATTACCGTAAGGGAAAATGGGTGAGCCGCGTTGCACCATTTTGTCCGAGACGGCCGGGAGCATTTTGTCTTTGAGCCAACCGATCATTTCTGGATTAACAGCGGGATTGTGGGGGATATCGTAGGTCATGTCATAGCGATGCAACGATCCGTTGGTGGTATGAGCGTCGAAAAAGACGTCGACTTGCCAACTGTCGATGAGTCGAACCAGCGAGCGGACTTCGTTGGTGTCGAGTTTGACAAAGTCCCTGTTGAGATCCTGACCAAATGCGTTCTCGCGGATCCCCATCCCAAGGGCGGGGCCTTCTTGCCCGGGGCGGTGCATCGGACCGACGCGTTCGTTTCCGTCTGCATTGAAGTTTGGCAGAAAGATCAAAACTGCATTGTCAAGCCAACCGTTGTGTTTGCCTTGGACGGTATCGCGAGCGAGAGCGAGTAGAGCTTCTTTGCTGTCGCACTCGCCACTATGGATTCCACCGATCATGAGAATCACAAGTCGAGGGTCATCGGCCGGTAGCGGTAGAGAGATGCGAAGATCTTTTGCGACGACGAGGCCCCAAAGAGAGCGACCTTCGTGCGTTTGACCGACTTCGATCATTTTCGCGAAGGGGCTGGTTCGATTGAGTTGTTCGAGAAAAGCTTCGACTTCGGTTCCACGTGCCGTTGCCAAGTAATTCGATCGTTCCGCGATGGTCATCGGCGAGTGTGGCGAGACGGGCTTGGGGACTGCGCTATCGATTGAGGTGCTCTGCTGTTGTGCGAGTGCTGATCCTGCGAAACACCCTGCGAGCGACAGAAAAACAGACACAGTGGCTGCCACAGTGAGCAACCCAAGTAGAGTGGCGTTTTCCGGACCTTGAACCGATCGGGATGGTAAGTTGCCTCGACGACGGCGGCACCGCGTGTTGATACGAGATAGGGAAGAAGTGATGTGGAGTCTAGGTTGAAGAAAAAGGGGAGGCATAAGAAGAAACTCGTTGAAAACAGGCCGGTAAATCTGAACCACTTGCCGTCGATCCATCGTAAGGTAGTCGGTATCATATCCCACACGAGGGCGGAGGCGAACTAGCCTGTCCTAAAGACGGAATTCCTAAGAAGTCATTTGGAGAAGAGAATCTATGCGGCACATTCATCAGTTAGCCTCAGGGCTCGTTGAACAATGTTTGTTGATTGGGCACAAAGCAAGTTTGGCAGGGGCGGGGTTGTGTTTGGCTTTGGCCTCCCAAGTAGCGTTTGCTCAGAATCCGACGGTGCTGATCGAGACGTCCATGGGAGACATTGAGGTTGAATTGTTTGAAAAGGAAGCTCCGAAGACGGTGGCGAACTTCTTGAGCTACGTCAAAAAGGGGCACTATGATGGTACCATTTTCCATCGGATTATTCCTGGTTTTGTCGTCCAGGGGGGCGGCATGACTCCGGAGATGAAAGAAAAGCCTACGGACGATCCGATTGAGAATGAAGCAGCTAACGGGTTGAAGAATGATCGCATGACGTTGTCGATGGCGCGCACGCGTGCGCCTCATTCGGCAACTTCGCAGTTTTATATTAACTTGAAGTACAACCGCGATTTGGACAAGCGTTATGCGGCAGACCGCTATGGTTACTGTGTTTTTGGACGGGTTACCAAGGGGGAAGAGATCGTCGACAAGATGGCCAAAGCAAAAACCGGAAACAAGGGACCGCATAGCGATGTGCCAGTCGAGCCAATCGTCGTGAAGAAAGCAACCATCCTTGAGGGTGCGACGGAGGTAAAGTCCGAGCCGCAAGCGAAGCCTGAACCAGCGGCAAAGCCATAGTTGCAGGTGTGTTGCGTAAGTTGCTAATTCTATGTCGGTGGACAACCCACCGACACATCTCCAAACGTCAACCCTATTGAGCTCATGATTGGTTCCTTAAACTCCGAAACGATCGCATGGGTTGAGCGTGAAGTCATTGAGAAAAGGGATGCTTTGCGCGTTGCAGTACATCCTTTATCGAACGGCGGGAGAGTGATCGACTTCGGTTGCCAAAGTCTAGGTGGTATTGAAGCAGGCAAAGCACTCGCAACGATTTGTCTTGGGACGAGAGCTCAGGTGCAGTTGGGAGCATCGAACCCAACGATTTGGGAGGGGCCTCAAGTGATCGTATCGACCGATGCTCCTGTCGAAGCTTGTATGGCTAGTCAGTATGCGGGATGGAAAATTTCGCATGGCAAGTATTTTGCTATGGGCTCTGGTCCGATGCGGGCCAAGCGAGGCAACGAGTTGGTGCTTGAGCGTTACCATCTCCATGACATGTCGGAGCAAGCGATTGGGGTATTGGAAAGCGACACGCTACCGACCGACGAGGTTCTGGAATTGGTGGCCAAAGAGTGCGGAGTTGCCCCTGAACATGTTGTCCTTTGTGTCGCCCCAACCAGTAGCATCGCAGGAGTGATCCAAGTCGTAGCCAGGTCGATTGAAACCTCGCTTCACAAGCTTTTTGAATTAGGGTTTGATTTGCGGCAAATTCAAGCGGGATTTGGCAGTGCACCGATGCCGCCGGTGGCAAAAGACTTCGTGCAGGGCATTGGCAGGACAAACGACGCCATTCTGTACGGCGGGCATGTCACTCTTTGGGTTAGTGCCGCCGACGAGGAATTGACTCGGTTGGGCCCGAAAGTCCCGAGCGAAACTTCTAAGGATTTCGGAAGGCCATTTGCGAAAACGTTCAAAGAGTATGAGTATGACTTCTACAAGGTTGATCCAGGGCTGTTTGCCCCAGCGGTTTTGACTTTGGTGAATCTTCGATCGGGAAAGTCGTACCGATTTGGAAGGTTTTCCCCTGAAGTACTCCAAGAGTCGTTTGGGGAGTTGAGGTTAGTTCAAGGATAATTCAAACGGAAAAACTGGCAAAATACGTCAATTCTATCCTTGGGGAGCGGTTACAAGGCAATTCGTTTGGTCGGTCTTTGACTTTTGGTGGGAACCGCCGGTAAACTAGAGGCGTCGAAGAAATTCGTCGCAATCGGAATTTCTGGAGTGGTCTGCCTCAGTGGACGTCTTGGCACTCGACGAGCCGAGGACTTCACGGTGGAGGTGGAGCTACAGAGGAACTACCGGGTCGGATGAAGCTTGGATCCAAGGAACAACAAAGCCATGCAGTCGACACAAATGAATCAGCGCGATCATGCTGTCCGGGAATTGGAGTGCCGGTTTGTAGATTTGACGGATGAGCAGTTGGTAGAACATTACCTTCACGAGCGTCAGCCAGAGCATTTTGAAGCATTGATGCACCGCTACGAACGCGAACTCTTTACGTTTCTACGGAGATTTCTGGGAAGCGTTCAGCATGCGGAGGATGTTTTCCAGGGTACGTTTCTCAGCGTGCATTTAAGAATCAGTCAATTTGAATCAGGGAAACGTTTTCGTCCTTGGTTGTATGCAATCGCGAGCAACAAAGCGATTGATTTCATGCGACGCAACAAGCGGCATCAGGCGACCAGTCTCGATGGGGTGTCGAAGCAGAGCGAAGCGGACGAAGCCTTGGCGGGACGCATTCCGTCTCGGGAAGCGACTCCGGAAGAGATCGCTTTGAGAGCAGAGACGAATTCGCGCGTACGTCAGGCAGTGTCTCAGTTGAACGAGCAGACGCAGCAGTTGATCCAGTTGGCTTTTTACCAAGGACTGAAGTACGCAGACATCGCTGAGATTCTGGATATTCCAGTAGGCACGGTGAAAAGTCGTGTTTTTACGGCGATGCGTAAACTCAACGAGATTTGGTTGCGTATGCAAGAGGGTGAGGCGTCCTAGTTTTGGTCGTCTTGCGCAGGGAGCGGTTCGGCAAACTTTGTCTGCCGCGATAAAAATGGCCGATTAATAAACGGTTCTCTTCGTGACATAGCCATGCTCGGTGAATCCCAATTTCCATCTGACGAAACATTGCTGGGTTATCTTCTCGGTGCACTCTCCGATGAAGAGACGGCAGCTATTGAAGAGCAGTTGGCGAACTCGGAAGCATTGCTACAGCGACTGAGCGATCTTCGATCGATGCTTGAGCCTTTTGCAGAGGATTTCGCTTCAGAGGAGAACCTAAGCGACGACGAGTTGCCGCCCGTGGATTTGGTTTCACGGACGATGGAGAGTCTCGGGCTCGTGGAGTCCTCATCGGCGGATGTTCCTCTGGAGGACTCGAAGGATTCAGAAGGCACTGCGCTAGTAGCTTCTGTGGTTGAGGAGGACTCGAGCGTACCGCTTGGAATCCAGATTGCTTGGCTCGATAGTCTTGTGGCGATCGCTGCTGGGGTCGTATTTTTGTCGTTTTTGTTGCCGGGATTACTGCATTGGAGAGAAGTGGCCCGCAAGGAAGGGTGCTCGGAAAACCTAAGGAATTTAGGAGATGCATTCCGTGCATTCGCACAGTTTCAACCAGCTCATCGTCTGCCAGCCATTGAGCCGAATGGGCCGCTATCTTTTGCCGGTGTGTATGCGATACGACTACAGGACTTTGAATTGCTTGAGCAAGAGCGTTGGTTGCAATGCCCTTCGGAGCCGTCGACCAAGTGGTTGGCCAGTGTTCCTACGTCCCTTGACTATCTGCTTGCGGGCCCTCAGCAGCAGGAGGTTTGGCGGTTTCTCTCTGGTGGAGACTATGCTTACAACATGGGGACGCTCATTGCGGGTCGGTACGAGGCACCTCAAGTCGAGTCGCCGAGTCGAATCGCTTGGGTCGGTGACCGTTGGCCGGTTTCGATGGACCCTAAGAAAGCCTTGGAATCCGACTTTCAGATGCATGGAAGCAGGGCGGTCAACATTCTTTTCAGCGACGGCAGTGTCCAGTGGCTGAGGCTACCCAAGATTGGCGAGTCGCTGTACGTTGACCACCCCTATTTGAATGACCGAAGCGAGCAGGCTCCCGGGATTACCGAATCGGATGCGTGTTTAGCACCGAGCCACTTTTTACCAGCCGCTAAGGTTTCCGCAATCCGAACGATCGATCGTTCGCCCCCCCCGGAAACTGTGTTGCGACGTCCTGAACGTTGACCCTTGACCTGCGGCATCTACAATGCACGGGTTCTTTAGTCCTCTTACGGAATGGTACGGGTTATGAAACGTTGGCTTGCTGCTATCCCTGTTTACAATGAAGTCAACAGTGTCAACGGCGTCCTCGACGAGGTTGTCCGCTATGCAACAGATGTTCTTGCTGTCGACGATGGGTCGACGGACGGGACTTCTGAGCTATTGGATTTGCGCCGGGATATAACCGTTTTGCATCATCCGAAGAACCGTGGGTACGGGGCGGCACTTCAGACGGCCTTTCAGTTTGCGATCGATGAAGGGTACGAAGGCATTGTGACGCTGGATTGTGATGGACAGCACCAGCCCAAGCGAATTCCTCGATTTATCTCCGCTTGTAAGCATGCAGATATCGTTTCTGGGTCCCGTTACTTGAAGACCTATGCTGGTGATTCGCTGCCTCCCCCGGAGCGATTGTTTATCAACCGAACCGTTACGAAGCGGTTGAACGATACGTTTCATTGGAACCTTACCGACGCATTTTGCGGGTTCAAGGCATATCGAGTATCGGCCCTTGAGCAATTGAGAATTACGATCGATGGGTATGCCATGCCATTGGAGCTGTGGGCCCAAGCTGCGATGCTCGGATTGCGAATCATCGAAATACCAGTGCCATTGATTTATCTTGATCTTTCCCGGTCTTTTGGTGGAGCCCTCGATGATGGGGGAGTGCGGTTAAACCATTACAATCAAGTGATCGATGAGAGCATCTTAGCGATGCGAGCTCGGGGATATGATCTACCCAAACCTGCTACGGTCAGTGGTTGCGGCACTGAGTGTTGCTAGAGGCGTGGGAGTCCAAGTTGGGGCAGAATGAAAGACATTGGGAAAGCATTAAGGCACCTTCCGAGGATCGACAATCCTTGGTCGTCCCGCATCGCGATATTTGGATCGACGAGGTAACTCGAGCGGCGAGAGCCGGTGTCAATTCCACTCTTGGGCCGACGGGAAGCCGGAATTGGATCTCAGAATTACGGAGCTTGGCCCGCCGAGAGATCGCAATCGCCGCTACTGCCTATGTCGAAAGCTATTTGCCGAACTTCCGAACCGCAACCGGTTCGCTTGCTGACGATGGTGATTTGCAGAAGGACTTTTGTTGGATCGTTGGTGGGCATCAACCAGAGGCTTTTCATCCGGGTGTATGGTTCAAGAATTTCTTTATTGATTCGATGGTTAGCGAATTGTCCAAGCGAGGCAGACCTGCTCTCGGCTTGCATGTAATCGTTGACCATGACTTGGCCAAGTCAACATCGATCCGAGTTCCTTATCTGGAGCAACCAAGTTCAGGAGAACATCCAGCGACAAGGTTTCGAAATGAGAGTCTTCGTTTGCCGCTTGTTGCAGATCGAGATGCAACGCAGGCCAAGCCATGGCATTCTCATTCGGTGGACCGCAGGGAGCTCGCATCTTTTGCGGAGTCTGTGGTGGTCTCATCACATACGCTGGGAATTGAGGTGCCGTTAGCAGTACCTTTTTGTCACTATTTAAAATCTGAGGTAGATCCGAGCAATGCGGCTTTGGCCTTTTCCCAGGCTAGGCACCGGATCGAAGTGGAGGCAGGATTACGCAACTTGGAAATACCGATGGGGACGGTATGTGAGACAAAAGCTTGGTCGTTGTTTGTAGCGCATTGCATCGAGAATTCCAATCATCTTCATGAGCGGTACAACCGTTGCTTGTCAGCGTATCGGGAGATCTACCACGTAAAGAATCCAGGGCAACCGGTACCTCCGTTGGCAAGGAATCAAGACTGGGTTGAGCTTCCGTTCTGGTTTTATAGGAAGGCGGATGCGACTCGCAATCGGCTTTGGGTTCGCAGCATTGACGGTGGATACGAACTAGGTTCGGGTGTTGGGGTATCGGAATTCCATTGGACACTCCGAGCCTTTGGAGCAGGGGAGGAGCTCGCAGCAGAGTTTCGCAATTGGTTTCAGGAAGGGGTTTGTTTGCGGCCTCGAGCTTTGATCACCACGATGTTTTTACGAATGTTCGTCGCCGATGGGTTTGTGCATGGAATTGGCGGGGGATTATATGATCGATTGACGGATCGCTTGATCGAGTCATTTCTTGAAAGCTCGGCTCCAACGTATGCGATCGCGACCGCAACCTTTAGGCTCCCCTTAGATGAAGCCAGAAAGAGTGAGTATCAAGCGATTCAATCGCAGCAAGAAGCGTTGAATCGGGACATTCATAACATGCGATCGCGTCCGGAGCTATTTCTGGATTTGACTTGTCAGGAGCATCGAAAGTACCTTCAGGAGCATCAAGCCTTATTGGCTGATATACCGCCGCGAGGAAGCAAGCGAGAGTGGCACATGCAGATGCAGTCGTTGAGGATTCGGATACGAGCCGAGATCGCGGCTGCGGCACAGCGGCTAACTGAGCAGCAGTTTGAGTTGCAACGCGCGAGCCAGCAGCAGGCGTTGCTCAGGTCCCGGGAATTTTCATTCTTATTATTTCCGGCTGAACGTTGTGTTCAGCAGCTACGCGAACTTGCACAGCGTTGAAGTTGCGGCGTCAAATGCATCGCAATTGGGGGGCTTTTGTCCCGAGTGTGCCGACCGTATGGTAAACTAGAGCCGAGACAACTTGCAGATTTGATCTGCCCCGCCTTGCTTCATCCCACCTTTCCTGTAGATCATCCAAATGCATCTCCTGCATCACTGTATCTGTTCATGGCGTTGCGCAGCAACGTCGCTGGTGCTTGTTTTATTGGTAGCGACGACTAGTAACGCGCAGGAAGGGGATGCGGGAATCCCACCTGAACAGCTTGCGTTTTTTGAGACGAAGATCCGTCCAGTCTTGGTGGAACATTGCCAGAAGTGTCATTCCGAGGAGGCTAAGCAGCAGGGAAATCTTAAGGCCAATCTATGGCTAGATAGTCGCGACGGCCTGGTCCGTGGAGGGGACTCGGGGTCCGCATACGACTCTCAAGAGCCACTGAGTAGTCTTTTACTGAAAGCCATACGTTATGAAGAATATGAAATGCCTCCTGCGGGTAAGTTGCCTGCGAGTGTGATCGACGATTTCGAGCGGTGGCTCAAACTTGGGGCACCGGATCCGAGAACTGGTAAGGTGAATCCGTTGCCGAAGGGTCCGGATATTCAGGCGGGCCGAGAGCATTGGGCGATTCAACCTCTGAGGATTCTCGAGCCACC
Organism: Pirellula sp.; assembly: GCA_044344575.1. Classification (GTDB taxonomy): domain Bacteria; phylum Planctomycetota; class Planctomycetia; order Pirellulales; family Pirellulaceae; genus JBKCUI01. The sequence continues at coordinate 12,320 of JBIJCS010000056.1, forward strand.
GACATCGGGTTTGTCTGCTAACGCAACCAATCCAATAGACGCTTGGATTTTTCGAGAGCAAGCTGCCCACGGTGTCTATCCCACGGCGACAGCGGATGCGAGGATCTTGGTGCGTCGCCTCTGGTTTGACCTCCTTGGGCTACCTCCGACCCCTGAAGAGCTCGAAAACGCCTTGGCTTTAGTGTCCCTCAATCCGGCAGAGCGTTCATCCTTCGATACAGAGACTCGCCCAACGGATGGATCCCTGGTTAGTACCGTTTCGCCGAAGGGGTGGGAGAGACTCGTCAATCAACTGTTGGATCGTCCCGAGTATGGAGAGCGATGGGCTCGGCATTGGATGGATGTGGTTCGATTTGCGGAAAGCTTTGGGTATGAACAAGACTACAATCGGCCGAATGCGTACCACTATCGCGACTTTCTCATTCGAGCCCTCAACAGCGATTTACCTTACGATCGATTCATTCAATGGCAGATTGCGGGAGATGAATTAAGCCCGGAGAATCCGCAGGCATGGATGGCAACTGGATTTCTAGGGGCGGGGGCATTTCCTACACAGCTTACGGAGACGGAGTTTGAATCGACACGATACAACGAATTGGATGATATGACGGCTACGATCGGAGTGTCCTTTTTGGGGCTCTCGATCGGCTGTGCGCGATGCCATGACCATAAATTCGATCCGATAACAGCGCAAGACTATTATCGATTTGCTTCGACGTTCACTTCGGCGATTCGATCTGAGAAAACATTTGACCTAGCACCTGAAGAAAACAAGAAACGACGGGACGAGTTCGAACAGAGCCTTCGTCAAGCAAAATCGGAGCTTGCGAACTATGAGCAAGCGGGATTGGGACGCGAGGTAATCGACTTTCTCAAACGCTCGATTGAGGATAATGCGGCGGCGCTCAGTGGGCCTTGGAATGTTCTTTCGGGCACCCTGAGTACGGAGAATGGCAGCAAGTATGTACTCCAAGCAGATGGGTCGTTTCTGGCGACTGGGAATTCACCCGGCAAAGAAACACTGGTTTTTGAGTGCAAGCTCGATTTGACCAAGGCCCGTGCTTTACGCATTGAAGCGTTGAGTGATCCCTCGTTACCGCGTGGTGGACCGGGGCGAGCAGACAACGGGAATTTTGCTTTAGGAAACATGACAGCCGAGATCGTTTCCGAGGGGCGAGAATCCCGGTTGATCCAGCTTGGGAGGCCGGCGGCGACGCATCAACAGAATGGGGACAGTCTCTCGATTGCTGCATCCCTCGATACGGATCTTGTATCAGGGTGGGCTGTGGATGGCCAGATTGGCAAGAGCCAAGCGGCCGTGTTGTTCTTTGAGGGATTACCAACTGGCGATGGGGAAGGGGAGCAACCCGCAACAACGGTACGGCTTTCGTTGCGGTTTCACCATCCGAATTCGAAGCATATCGTCGGGCGGATTCGTTTTTCAGTATCGAACGACATTAACCCACCGGTAGAGGTTGGAGGAAAAGAGCCACCAGCGGATGTCGTTCAAGCCGTCCAAGCTTTGACGAAGCGATACAAGGAGCAGTTGGAGGGTGGGAAGACAGACGCGCAAATGGAGCAGTT
>JBIJCS010000465.1:0-4069 GCA_044344575.1 Pirellula sp.
ACTCAACGACCAACCCCGTTCTCTCCCCAAACCTAAAACATCAAACATGGCTGGCAAAACCTCTAGCCCAACTTCAACCCGGTAACCACCTCCTGAAGTCACTCCAATCTCTCACCATGACGAACTTACCAACCAATCACCACTCCGATTTCCCAATCGCAACTGCACACCCATTCGGTGCACGACAAATCGCACATAAACTCCTCCCAAACGCATCGGTCCAATTCGCAAGCTGTACCCTATTGGCAACTTGCACCCTACTGGCAAGCTGCACCCTACTCGTCGGCTGCCGCTCGATCTCCTCAACTCCAGTATCCCGCTTCGATAACGACTCCTACTCGGGTAACTCCAACGGACAACACCGCTGGTTCTGCAACGCTCGCCCTCACAAAGGGGTTCCCGTCAAACTCAAAGTCACCACCCACTGCGATGTCTTCATCAAAGAACGCTACTGTGTCGAACTTCGCGATTCAACAACCACCAAAAAATCCACCAGCGAAAACGCAAAACCCCATCTGCAACTCGAAGAACCTCTCGCCGATACTCCACTAACGTTTGTCGAGTCAATCCCCGTACAAACCGACCAAGTCATCCTCGTCGACTTCAAACGACCCGGATCCGGCTCCCTCAACCTCGATGCCACCTTCACCGATGAACAGTACTTCAAAAAAATCACTAGCAAGCTCCAAGACGATACCATCACCGACTCCGCAGCTCTCGTCAAAAGCATCGCAAAGTTCGCCGGTACACCCGTCGCCGCAAATACCAAAGACGCTCCACCCGAATCCTCCAACCGCACTTGGCTCGAACGCACCATCGCCTACCAACGCTTCGATATCAATGACCCACTCTACGAAGTAAAACTCGAAGAATTCGTCAACACCCACCTGCACGCTTGCACAAACCCCAACTGCTCCTCGCCCCTCTGTAACAATCCGTAACGTCGACCTTAAGCCACTGCCTACCCCCTACAACTCTCCCCCCCATTCGGCGCAATACTCTCATGGCGAAGAAACTGGCAAAGGCGAAAGCCTCCACGCCGAAAAAGAAATCAGCAAAGAAGCAACCCACCAAGAAAATAGCTACAAAGACAGTAGCTACAAAGAAAACAGCTGCGAAGAAAAAGGCTGCGGAGAAAAAGGCTGCGGAGAAAAAGACTGCGGAGAAAACAACGTCAAAGAAAACCGGAACAAACAAGGTTACCTCGAAAGCCTCCACGCAAGCTTCTTCACGCAAAACACTCACTTGCAACGACCCCGTCGGCTGTCCGCGCGGCGCACTGAAACCGAAATTCCTCAACCAAATCCCCGAGGAAAGCAAAAGCATTGAATCGGAACGACGCCAACGTTGGGCGGAACTGCTCCCTGAGTATGAACAAGGACTCGAACTCGTTCGCAAGTTCGGCCCGAAACTGATGAAACACCCCGAAGTCACCGGCGTACATGTCGGTTTCAAACGGGTCCGAAACCGAATCCTCCATCCGCTTCAATACTGCATCCGTATCTCCGTTCGCCGCAAACGCCCCACCGACGATCATCGCATCGTCGATCCACTTCCAAAGTCCATCAACGGATACCCAGTCGATGTCTTCGAACGCACCTACGAAACCATCGCAGACTCCATGTCAAACACACTGCCCAATCGAACGAAACGCTCCAAAGCAAAACTGCAACTTCCACACAACAACTCCATCATCGACCCGCTTCGCGGTGGCATCGTTATCGCCGACCAATCGACTCCCGAAAACTGGGGAACTCTCGGTCTGATCGGAAAAGGGGAGGGGGGTAAAAAATACGCTCTGACCTGCGCTCATGTCGCCGGTAAACGCCGTAACCGAAAAGCAACCGTCACCCAACCAGCACTCCTCGAAGAATCCACCCCCGTACGGGTCATCGGCAAAGTCGCCTTCAGCGCTCGAAATACTTCCATCGATGCCTCCATCGTCGAACTCGAAGAAGGCCTCAAATCGCGACGCCAAGCAATCGTCGCAGGCACGGACAACTACCTCGCCGGTGCCATCGGCTTCGGTGCTGCCGTCCCAGAAGCCCGCGCATTCAAAATCGGTGCAGCAAGCGATCCGAACGCAATCGTACACGGACGAATCCAATTGACCACCGGATTGGTTGAGATCAAAGGCTTTGGACCTATGACCGATCAAATCGTTGTGATCAACGATAACGGAAAAGGCTTCGATTTGATCCAACCGGGTGATAGTGGAGCCGTCCTACTCATGATGACCTCTCAACCCGACATGTTCCTCGTCGTCGGACTCGTACACGCCCGTACCTCCGATGGTGCCATCGTCGCATGCCCATGGAACAAAATACGCGAACATTTCCCGCTCGTGGAGTTCTAAACTCATGACCACTCACTCCACTTCTACACAACAATCCATCCAAGCCCCATCGATCGTTCGCCAACAGCGAACTCGCTCTTACACGCTGCTCCTCTGCATCGCTTGCATCTCCTGTCTTGCCCTATGCACCACTTCAGGCTGCTCGACAATGCGAATCTCTCCATTCCCAGTTGCTGAACGGACCGCTAGACCAATGCATACTCCATTCGTTAGCTTCGTCGAACCAAACAGCATTGAACGGATCATCCCAATTCCGGCAGAAGGACTTGTTCTTGCGGATCTTCTGAATCAACACACTCCCTACGCTTCCCCTCGCAGCGTTGTAAACCCTCAGGCCAAACCATCGCGTGGCAAACCAAGTAATACTCTCACTACCAGAATGTCAGATCTTTCTGCCACAGAAACCCTTGCAAACAATTTGTTCACCGCGCTCGAAGACTCCGAATTCGACCTCAAAGACACGCTTGTGCAACAACGAAAAAAAGAACTCATCGCCAAAATCGAACCGCTACTCACCAGCTATCCGGACAATCAAAAATCCGCTTCGGATCTCCTCGCCGCCTATATTCAACGCATGAAGGAAACGAACCGATTCGAGTCCTTTGTGACTTACATGAACACGACCTACTCCCAGAATGACATCCGCGCAAATGACATCCGCGATCCAGCGTATCGATCCTCGGCAATGCAACCACTCGGGGCAGGGCAGGGGGGAAGGTTCGTCGATGAGCAAATCACCCTCACCCGACGCAACGGGGAACGACTCCTTATGCATACGGCCTCCCTCCAGTCCACCTCACTCGGGAGTATTCTGCTGGCCGACGGAGATCGCATCACACTAAGCCACGAAACCGACGCCACCGATGACTTCTATACCAACGAGTTCAACCCAGTCGCTTCCGCACGCCCCCCCAATCGCGTCGTCGTCACGGGACTCTCTCAGAGCGCTGGACAAGCCCTCGAGCTGGAACAACAGACCGATGTACTTGAGTTTTATGATCGCCATGCGAACCCCTACTCCAACCTTTTAGTACTTACCCGCATCGATGATCGCGGGCGAGTGGAGCATCACCTGCTTCCCACCATGGATACCGCCGATAACATTACCGCTAACACCACTGCCGCAAGCGACGAAATACGATCCGAACGCCTAAACCGCGATCGCTTGCGCGCACTTCAACTGAGAGATGGGGATATCGTCGAGTTCGCGAACCTGGAACTTCACCCGCTCATCGTTCGTTCACGAATTGAATATCGACAACGGCAACTACAAGCCCTATCGGATACGACGCCACACCCCAAACACCATCGAATCAAAAGCCAATTACATCCTCGCTCCCCCTGAGTTGACATGCGGTTGTTGCCTCCGTAGGGTGCGGTGAAGCGGTCCGCCAATCACTACATGGGCCCCCGCCACACACAAAAACGACCATCACTTGCTAAGCCCGGCTCAACCCACAGACCGCGGAACCCACCAAAGCGCGGTTGGCATGTTCCGCCCCCCTCCTTTGCGTCTTGGCGTGAGATAGGTCTTTGCCCCACCACATGAAGCAAAACCCGCGTATTTTCAAGCCCGAAGGGCTGGTACACCCTCTGCCGGGGTCGGTAGGCCCCGGAAACCTGTATCCAATTTGGAACCGCAAAGCCCGAAGGGCTGACACACCAATCAGCAAGCTTGAGTTGAGTGTTCGATGAGCATGCAGAAACAAAACG
>JBIJCS010000466.1:0-4064 GCA_044344575.1 Pirellula sp.
AACTCTCGATCCATCGCCTGTGTCACCGTAGCCAATCGAGACAATATCCATTGATCCTCCAAAGGCAACACACTCAAATCCAATGCACCGCGCTCAAACCCCTGCAAGTTCATCATCGCAAATCGCGAAGCATTCCATAACTTGTTCACAAAGTTTCGAGCCACCTCGAATCGCTCACTGACCACCGGCGCACGCGGCAATGCCTTGTCCTCCGCTGACTCCGCCCACTGCGTGGAAAATGGCTTTTTGCATTTGTCGCAGACAATGCGATGCTTGGTCCGATTCTCCTTCGTTTGATTAACTAAAGCCTGACAATGCGGACACTCATACTGAACAGGCATCCGTACATCCTGTGTCTCCGTCGTCAACCATGCCAATCCAAACCTCAATGCGTCCGCACCAAACTTGTCGATGACGTCAATCGGATCCACCCCATTCCCCTTGCTCTTCGACATCGTTTCACCAAACCCGTCGAGAATCTTGGGATGAATGTACACCTCCTTAAAAGGCACCTCCCCAACGTTGTTCAACCCCATCAATACCATTCGAGCTACCCACAAAGTAATGATGTCTCGCGATGTAATCAAAGCACTCGTTGGATAGAAGTACTTCAAATCCTCCGTCGCCTCAGGCCAACCCAACGTCGAATGTGGCCAAAGTGCAGAAGAAAACCAAGTATCTAACACATCCTCCTGACGATCAAAACCATCCGCTTGAATGTCTCTCTCAAGCTCCGGTGAATCCTCTCGAATGCATAAATGCACCACTCCTCCCTCTTTGCGAGTATCCCCCTCTAAGCCTAACTCTGCTTCCTCCAAAGCGGACTCGTACGAAACAGAAACCTGTCCGAGTCGAACCGCAGACGACTGCTGCCACCGCTCCAACATCGACAAAGCCTCCGACTCGTTCGCAAAGGATCGACTCCATATCGGAATCTGATGCCCCCACCACAACTGTCGCCCAACCGGCCAATCCCGCTTCTCACTCAACCAGTCAACATACCCCGTCGCATACCGCTCTGGATAAATCTTCACCCTCCCGTCCTGCACCGCATCAATCGCTGATTGCGCTAACCGATCCATCGCCACAAACCACTGATCTGCCAAAAAAGGCTCAATCGGAGTCTTGCTGCGGTCGCTATGCTTTAATTCAATACGCCGCTCTTCAACCCGCTCCAAAAACCCTAGACTCTCCATCGTCGCTATGACACGCTCACGACCTTGAGACATCGTTAATCCCACAAACGCATGCGCCGACATGCCCACGTGCGTGTTGAGCGTACCATCCTTGTTCATAATACTGATCATGGGTAACCCACAACGCTTCGCTACCTCATAGTCGTTCGGATCATGCGCCGGTGTAATCTTGACACACCCCGATCCCAACTCAGGCTTCGCCCAACTATCACACACCAATGGAATCTCTCGGTCCGCAATCGGTAATCGTACCTTACGACCATCCCTCGCCATCCTTGCTAACGTCTCAAGCAATGGTAGCAACTCCCTCTGACGCTCCTTGAGCTCGTCGAACTGCTTTTCGTACTCCTCACGATCCTTCGCAGAAGCCTCCGCAATCTTCTCTTCCAAAATGCGAATCGCTTTCCCAAACGCCAACGCGGGATCCGGATGCACCGCAACTGCCGTGTCACCCAACATCGTCTCAGGTCGCGTCGTCGCTACGACAACATAAGCCGGCTCACCAGCCTGCGGATCGACGATCGGATACCGAAAATGCCAAAAATGACCATCGACACCCTCCGTGGTTACCTCGTCATCACTGACCGCAGTCTGCAGATATGTATCCCAATTCACCAACCGCTTGCCGCGATAAATCAGCCCCTTCGCAAACAAATCAAAAAATGTCGCTCGAACCGCCTTCGCACACATCGGATCCAACGTGAAACGTGTCCGACGCCAATCACATGAACATCCCATCCTCTTGAGCTGCCCAAGTATTCTCGCTTCGTACTGGTCCTTCCACTCCCAAATCCGCTCGACTAACTTCTCTCGCCCCAAATCATGCCGTGTCTTGCCCTCCAACTCTCGCAACCGCCGCTCTACCACCGCTTGCGTCGCAATCCCCGCGTGATCCGTCCCCGGCATCCATAACGCTACCTCTCCCATCATGCGGTGCTTGCGTATCTGAATGTCCTGCAACGTGTTGTTCAAGGCATGCCCAAGATGCAAAGCTCCCGTCACGTTCGGCGGAGGGATCACAATCGTGTAGGGACGCTTCGACAGATCCATATTGGCATCAAAACACCCTGCCTCTATCCATTGCTGATAGATGCGATCCGAAGCGTCCACAAAATCAAACCTGTTCGGGATCTGTACCGCTCCAACTACCCCCTGATCACCCGCCGATTCTCTTGTCATCGCTGATTCTCAACCGCTTCCTTACCACCAAATGCATCTTCGTGCCAAAAACGTAGATGACATTGTGAAAAAACCGGGTCAGGACGCAAGTCCAACCCGGTTCTCTATGTCTGTGTTTTTGATGGTTGTAGCTGTTTTTAACGGGTCTTCCCGCTTTTATCCCAACCAGACTCCCGCAAAGGAAAACATCAAGCCACCCTTCGAAAGGCACCCGAAGTGTAAAACGACTCAATCCCCTCGACAACCGCATCCTGCTCCGCCACCGTCAACTCGGGGTAAACCGGTAAATGCAATATCTCCCGCGCCGCCCCCTCCGTGTGAGGTAAACAACCCAAACTGTACCCCAAATCCGAAAAACATTCCTGCATGTGCAGTGGCACCGGATAGTAAATCTCACACCCTATCCCACGCTGCTGCAAATGCGCTTTGAGCGCGTCTCGACGACCATAGGGAACCCGTATCCCATACTGATTCCAAACATGCTTCGCCTTCGGATGCTTGATCGGTAACTGCACCGTGTCCGTCAATCGACTCGATTCAAATAACTCCCGATACCGCTGAGCATGCGCCTCTCTCGCCTGAACGTAAGCCCCCAAATGCTTGATCTTCACCCCTAAAATCGCCGCTTGGATCGTATCCAGTCGACTGTTGATTCCCAATAACTTGTGATAGTACCTCGGCTGCATCCCGTGAGAAGCAAGCAACCGCAATTTGGACGCCAATGCCTCGTCATGACACACCAACATCCCACCATCACCCATCCCTCCCAAGTTCTTCGTAGGATAAAAACTTAAACAACCCATCGCACCCCACGACCCCGCAGGCCGATCGTCCCAAGCCGCTCCAATCGCTTGCGCAGCATCCTCGATCACCACCAACTCATGCCGCTTGGCTATCTCGCAAATGCGATCCATCGCAGCACACTGCCCAAATAAATGAACAGGAATGATCGCCCGTGTCCGCGATGTAATACTCTGCTCAACACTCTCCGGATCCAAATTGTACGTCAACGGATCAATGTCCACAAAAACCGGCTCAGCTCCCAACCGTGCCACCGCACTCGCCGTAGCGAAAAATGTAAAACTCGGAACAATCACCTCGTCACCAGGCTCAATGTCCATAGCCATCAACGCTAATAAAAGCGCATCACTGCCCGATGCACAGCCAATCGCATGCGCCGTCTGACACTCTTCGCCAATTCGCTGCTCTAACTGCGCAACCTCAGGACCATGCAAAAATCGACCACTATCCACCACCCGCTCTATCGCTTCCATGAACTCCCGCTTCAGCGGATGATTGCCCCGACCAACATCCAACATCGGTATCGACGTGTGCGACGCCAATGGCTGACCCGCCTGCATGGATACTACTCCCTGCACTGATACCACTTGAGAACCTGCAACCGAATTTCCTTGTCGCTCTGACATTCCAACCCCCCATCCTTGGTGTTTCGAGACTCCATGAGCTTCCCCTAAACTACCCCATCCTTGCTAATAACGTCAAGCTCATTGAACGCTCTCCCCAAACCGAAACTCTAACATCAGTGGCAAACGACTTGATCCCGATTTGCCAGCATAACCACCCTCCACCCCCAAAATCAAACGCCCATCTCGATAACTCGCTGTCACCCACCCCACCGGATCGCTTCCCTCAACCATCACCCCCAACTCCGCCAAATCAATCCATTCT
>JBIJCS010000658.1:0-4063 GCA_044344575.1 Pirellula sp.
AGACGCCGATAACTACACCCTATTGTCGGTAACGGATGCGACTGCGAACATCACCAAGAAGAGTCTGACGGGCGCATTCACCGTGGATGCGACGAAGGTCTACGATGGTGGTACCAGTGCAAATGTCACCGGACGATTGATTCCTTCTGGAATCGTTGGTTCTGATGTTGTCACCTTGGACGGTGGAACAGCAAACTACTCCGACAAGAACGTTGCAGACGACAAGACGGTCACCTTGACTGGTGCAACTCTTGGTGGTGCAGACTCAGGGAACTACGAACTTGACGGTGTCAATACGACCACGGCGAACATCACTCCGAAGGATGTAACCGGCTCGTTCACGGTGGCGGATCGCCAGTACAACGGCCAGTTGGATGTTGATGCACCGGTGGCCACAAGGAGTCTAGTGGGAGTGGTGCCTAACGTCGGTGATACCGTGGAGTTGGTCTACAACGGCAGTGGTTCTGCTGCGACCTACGGCAACGGCTTCGTAGGAACCGGTAAGGCTGTAACTCCGGCGGCGGTCAATCCTGCAACGGGTTGGGCGCTTTCGGGAGTCGACGCTGGTAATTATTCGTTGTCGACGGTAGCGAATTCGACGGGGAACATTACCCAGCGGGTTCTAACGGTAACCATTACCGTCAACAGTCGCCCGTACAACGGAACAACGACTGCAACGATCAACACGATCACCACGGATAAGCTCCCATTGGATGATGTAACAGTGACAGCGTCGAGTGTGACGTTCAACGACAAGACCGCGGGAGTGAACAAGCCAGCGACGGCTACGGGACTGAGCCTCAGCGGTTCTTCCTTTGACCAGTATGTGTTGTCTTCGACGACTGCGTCTGCGACTGGAACGATCACGAAGGCTCCGTTGACGTTGAATTTCCTTGTTGGTGCCACCAAGGTTTACGATGGAACGGACGAAGCTATCGTGACGTCTTCGTCATTGACACCGGCGTTCTTCCTGAACGATCAGGTGCTCGTGCTGAGTACATTTGCGAAATATGCGAGCAAGAACGTAGGAACCAACATTCAGGTAACCGGTTACGGAGCGACGTTGGGGGGAAATGACGGCGGGAACTACGAAGTAACTCAGTACGGTACGACGCAAGCGAGCATCACGGCTAGACCGGTAACGTTGACTAGTTGGACAGCCGGGGATAAGACCTACGACGGGAGCAACGCAGCGGTGATTACCGGTTCGGTCTTTACTGGCGGAATAACTGGTGAGACGTTGACGTTGGGTGGTACGGCGACATTTGCGAGTTCCAATGCGGGAACGCATGTCGTGACGATCGCGGGTCCGACGTTGTCGAGTTCCAACTATTCGTTGACGAACGCGAACTTTAGCGGAGTGGATCCGGTGAGTGCAACGATATCTCCGAAGTTGCTTACACCGGTGTTTAGTGCGTCTGACAAGTTCTTTGACGGCACGTTGGATGCTTCGGTATCCGTCGGGCCGGAATTTGGTCAGGTTGCTGGCGACGACGTAACGATTACATACGGAAGTGCAACGTTTGCGAGTGCGTCGATCGGTGAAGGCGTAGAAGTAACCATTTCGGGCATCTCGATCGGTGGAGCAGCTTTTGGGAACTACACGTTGGGAACGGGTGGTGATCAGCAAGTTGCCTATGCGAATATCAACAACAATCCGCCGGTGGTAACGGCTAGCTCTGGTAGTACGCCGTACTTGCTCCAGGATCCGCCGACAGTCATTGACGGATCGATCGAGGTTGAGGATTTCGAGAGCACGTTTGGCTTGAACAATGGTAACGCTTCGCTCGCTTCACTTAACGGTGGCTGGTTGCAAGTGGATTTCGAGACGGAGATTGATGCTTTCGATACGCTATCGATCTTGGATCAAGGTACTGATAGTGGCCAGATTGGATACCAAGGCGGTTCGGAGGTGACCTACGGTGGTGTAGTGATCGGAACGGTCAGCGGTAACGGCACGAAAGAGCTCCGTATTGAGTTCACTTCGGAAGCGACGGTCGTCAGTGTTCAGGCTTTGGCACGTCGAATTGCGTTTGAGAACGTCGATCCTTCAGCAAGTGGTAACCCACGAACTGTACAGTTCCAAGTCAACGATGGCCGAGAGGGTTCAAGCAATATTGCGACAAAGGGTATCTTCTTCAGCACGGGCAATGAGGCTCCTGTGTTGGAGTTGTCTCCGGGCGCGACGACTTATACGGAAGGCACGCCTGCGGTTCGCGTCGATTCAGGGATTTCGATTTCGGATCCTGACCAGTTGAACTTCGCAGGTGGAGAATTCAGAGTTAGCCTTGGGGGTACCGCAAGCGCGGATGACCTCTTGGATATATTGAGTTCTGCGACAGTTGGCGAGATCACGGTTGATGGAACCTCGGTCGGTATCAAGACGGCTGATGGGATGCTGGTGATAGGGACGATTGGAGATCGTACCGCGGATTCATCCGAGGACATTGTTGTCGCGTTGAATTCGGATGCTACGATCGCCAATACGCAGTTGTTGGCCCAAGCGATTACGTTTAGGAACGTGAGCAACAATCCGGTAACGAGTCCTCGGGGCGTGACCTTCGAATTGAGCGACGGTCGCCCTAACAATCCATCGAGTGTGCCTGTAACGAAGACGGTCAACGTCGTGGCGGTGAACAATGCTCCAACGATTGATTTGGATGACGAATACACCCCAGTCTTTACGGAACCAGACGTCGCAAGTGCTACAGACACGAGAGCATTGGAAGACTCTGTACGGATTGACACAGGGGTGGGTATTTCAGATCCGGATTCGTTGAATTTCGGAGGTGGTAATTTGAAAGTAACGAACGTAACTCCTAACAATTCGGACCGTTTTGGTATCACGTTGAACCTGGGTGTCACGTTCTCGACGGGAGTGACCGCGAACAACAATCAGGCAGCGACTAATGGTGCTAGCGTATCAGTCGACGGCACTGTGATTGGAACGGTGTCTAGTCAGAATGCCAACGGTTTGCAGATCAACTTCAACTCGGAGGCGACGGTTGCTCGAGTTGAGAAGCTGATGCAAGCGATCAACTTCCGATGCTCGAACGACTTGCCTGGATCGACACGAAACGTAACGTTCCAAGTGACGGATAACGCGGGAGGAGCGAGTAACGTCGTGACGAAGGCTCTGACGGTGGTTCAGACGAACGACCTGCCGCGTATTACCAACGCGACCGTTTCCACGGGCCCGACGAACAATCGAATTAGTTTGACCAGGAATGCCACGTCAACGTCGTCGCCGTACGGCACGAGTTTGACGATGGGATTGGTCGATCCATTTGATTTGACGACGAACTTGCCAACCGGTGTGCCGGGATCGATGGCGGGTGCGACGTTGGTGTTTTCAGCGTTGCGAAGTGGTAGCGTACTGACTTCGGAAGCTTACAGTCTAACGTTGGACTCGAGCTACACGGCGTTGTCTGCGATTGGGACCGTGACTGGTAGTGGCACGAATGAGTTGACAGTTACATTCAATGCGAATGCGACATCGGCGTTGATTACGCCGTTGCTACGAGCATTGCGTGTAAGGGCACTAACGGGAGCAGCCACAAGCGATCAGCTTCGTCTGGTCCTCACGGAGCTGGAGCCAACGGTCACAGGTTCTCCGGCACCGAAGAACACGGTGACGATCAACCGTTACACGGCGATTTCGTAACTCGAATCCCATCGAGAGCATTGACGTCTGGTTGAATGAATTGAAGACCGGCGGGAGGCAACTCTCGCCGGTCTTTTGCTTTGGTGTGCGAGGTTGAACGTTCTCGTAAACGTCTCTGGATGATATTTCGTTTAGCAGTCAGCCGTAGGCGTACCAGGATTGATTCTCATGTCTCACGCAAAGACGCAAAGGCGCAAAGGGGGGGAACGGTTTTTTCGTTTAGCAGGACCGTAGGGTATGTGCAGCGGTCCCCAGTTCAACAACATATAAAACATATGATTCACCAAGCACCATTTATTGCGCGCGGGGGTTCAAACAAAGGACCGCGGAACATACCAGGGCTCCCATGTCTCACGCAAAGGCGCAAAGACGCAAAGGGGGGGAACGGTTTTTCGTTTA
>JBIJCS010000463.1:0-4079 GCA_044344575.1 Pirellula sp.
TCGGTTTTCATAGTTCCGCCCAAGTAAGTGCTCCCCGTTCTTCAAACAACCTGCCCAAGTTTTTTAAGGTGATCGTTGGAAGTGTCGGTGATCATAGAAGAATCGATGTGTTCTTTTTATTCGGGAAGTTGATTTGGGGATTTGGATTTACCAGGGTGATTTTCGAGGATTTTGGCGATCGTAGCTCCACCATCCTTGGACACAAAGAGTCCATCGGTGTGAAGAAAATACCATAGATTCCCATCTGCTTGATCACATGCGATGGCGATTAACCCACCCCTTGGGCGATCCGAAGCTGGGAGGGGGGTGGGGGTAAGCCACGTCCATTCAAACGCCCAGCGTTCGCTCTTGGAATAGCGACTTGGTTGCGTGGTGAAGAGTGGTGCGGTGATGAAGCGACCGAATTTTTGATCTCCTTGGGCAGCAGCACCGAGTGCAGTGTAGGGGGTGAACCATTCTAGGTTTTTCGCGGGTGGATAGAGTGCCATATGCCAACCTTCGAAAACTTGGGTTTGGTAACCGTGGCTGGTTGCATATCGCATTTCGTTGGTTGATTGCATCGCTTTATCGAACGCGACGTTGTAGAACCCACAGTCGTCGCGCTGTTCAGAGAGTACGATCGATTTCGCATCGTCGCGCGTGATGTAGGATTTGGAAGTGGTGGCTTGCGTGGAGATGATCGGCTTACCACGTCCGAGAAGGAGCATGAACGAGTCGGTGCAAGTTGTAGCGCAGAGATGTGTCATTCCTTTTGCAGGTGCTGGATAGTGTTTTTCCCAAGGCCACACGACGACGGAGGTGATACGTTCACCTTTGGCTCCTAGCAATTGAAAAGTCTCTCCTGCATCTTCACTCTTAAAGAGTCCTCGGGATTCGGAGCCGACGAAGATCCGTTGGGGATTTCGATAATCGACCGCGAGAATCTCGCCACAGAGCCCTGAAGGGCCTTGGCCGTCAAAGTCCGCTTCAAGTGTCAATCGTCTCCAAGTGTTGCCAGTGTCGATGGATTTCCAAAGGTTTCCCTGCGGGCCCTTTCCCGTTGCGAGGTAGATGGTGGATGGAGACTGGGGATCGAAGGCTACGCTGCGTACACAAAGATCGTCACCTTGAAGGAGTCCCGAGATCGGTCTCCACGTTTCTCCGGCGTTCTGAGTGATCCAAGGACCTGCATGATTGGATCTGAGAATAGCGATATTGCGGTTGGAAGGTGCGGTGATTATCCCAGTCCAACGATTTCCGTCGGTGCGCTCCCATTGAGCTTGGCTGTTGGTTTGGTGGGCGTTTTCGGTTTGGTGGGGGGCATTGGCAGATGCAACCGTCGGGATGGCAGGCAACCGATCTGGCTCTTGATGAATTTCGAGAGCAGAGACGGATGCGAAGTAATGAGCACGTGCGTCTTGCGGCAACGCACTGACGAAAAGTCCGACATCAAGTTCTTGTGCCATCTTTTTGTATTGCAGTGCGCCAAGTTGCCAATCGTTGCCATCGGGGCTCGACCAAGCGGTCCAGATATCACCTTTTCGCGCGATGCGTAGCCAGGGATGGTTTTGCGGAAGGGCGTACGAGGTAATCCGTCCTGCTCCGAAGTCGGTGAAGTCTGCGGAAGCTCGCAGGCCATCTGCGGCAGTCTGAACCAAGTGGAAGTCGCGGCCCCATTCCCAGTTTTTTCTTTCTCCATGTTCGCGAGCCGTGAGACCAACCCACGCCCGACGATTTACCGGTTCGCCATTGGATCCGTTATACTGGGTAACGTTGCATTGAGCGACAAAATCTCCGTCAATCCGCTGGGTAACGGTATGCATGCCATTACCAAAGAAATCGAAACTGTCAGGTGCTCTTTGCCAAAGTCCGGAGGCTGCTTTTTGGTCACCAACGTTGCGGTAGTGCCATGGCTCTGAGAATTCGGGACCATTGTTGATGATCTCTATGGGTTTCGAATCGACCGTTAGCCCATTCTCCAAAGTTGCACGAGCCCATAGAGAACTGGTTCCACGCGGTAGCGGACCGCGGTAGAGTAAATCCGAAGTTGTGGAGGACTTTAATTGCCAGCGGTCAAGGTAAAGTTCCATTTGCCGAATAGAGACTGACTCCGTTGTATGCTTGACATGGATATCTGCCGTACCGTTTCCGGAAGCCCGGGTTTCGAGGATTAGGTTAGGAACGGTGTCCTCGGACGTGGCGCAGAGTTCGTCCATGGTGATTGGATGTTTCGCGATTTGATGGCCTTCCAGGTTGATTCGGAAGTTCATGGCAGGAAGTTGGTCAACGAGGTAGTCGACCCTGATCGGATGGTACCCTTTTGCTAGAACCAACGCGTTTGATCTTTCGGTAGTCCCATGCTGGCCGTCCCATTCGAGGGCGCTGTGGCCATCGAGCTCGATTCGGTATGCACCATCGATTTGAGCGCTGAGGATGTAGGGCCCATCGTGAGGAATGCTCAAGTAACCCGAGTAGCGAATTGCAAATCCTTCATCGCGTTCATTTCGAATACTCGTGTCAAATCCTCGCGAAATCCCCTCGCGTATTTTCTTTCCGGAGCGGAGTTCTTCGAGATGGATCCAAGCATGTTGTTCGTTGGGCTGTTGTTCGGGAGGGTTGAAGTAATGGAATGTTCGCTTTTCATCTTTGGTCCAAAACTCATAGTGGAGACCAGGAATGGTTGGAGCATCGAGTGGTTTGGGAACGCCGATTTTTACCTGGGCGATTGGGGAGGTGATCGCTGGAGATTGCTGATCAAAGATGTCCGTCATCCGAATCGAGACGGCAAGAGTATTGGCATCGGTTGGTACGATTGCGTGTCGTGAAGTTGGTAGGGGCACTTGATGGGTGCTAGTGGGAGATCCAGCGCAATCGGCATTGTCGAAGAGTTCGATTGCATAGCTCAGGGGAGGAGATGACGTGGTGGGGATCGACCAAGAAACAGCGATTGCGTTAGCGGCGGCCACGGCGCGAAGAGATTCGACTTGGGGTTTGTCGAGTATCGGTTGCTGTGGTTGTTTGGCGGTGAACTTGTGAAGTTCCTTTCCATCGATGGGGGCACCTTTCAGTAGCAGGGGAAGGTTGTCGGGCCGTTGAGCGTATTCGATCGCCGTGTATTCATGATCCTCTTCGGGGATAGAGTTCACGACGACATACTGTGTCTTGTCGATGGAGATCGTGTTGGAGCTTCGCCACTTACCATCTTTTCGGAAGTAGCCGAATCGTCGATGGATGGAGCGTACGGCTTTTTCGCTGGTGAGTGGTTCAAGAAATCCGCTGTTACCGGTGAAGGAGGTCGCTGGAATTGGGAGTTGAGCGATACCGATTAGGTGCCATTGGTTGTTGTGGTGGTCTTTGATCCAACGTCCCACGATGCTGTTGGATTCAGAGGTTGGCTTCCATACTCGCGAGACCATGGTGTACCAATGGTTCCTCTGAACGAAGGGCCAGACGTGGGCACCGGTCGTTCCGCTACTTCCTTCTCCTCCGTAGTCATTTTTGATAAAGAGGTTGGGAGCAACATCGAGAAATCGAACAGGGGTACCTATGTCATCGCTTCCCCAGAACGTCCAAACAGATCCGGGGCGAAACGCATCTTGTTTTGCGGAGTCTGGGTTTGGTTTTTGGTTATCTCCGTCGGGCAGGTAGCTTGTAAATCCAGCGTAAAAGGAAATGTTGTTGGGTTTGGGATTAAAACTGGTATTCCAATTGGCGAAGTACGATCCGGATGGCCAAAAGGGCCAGCGCAGATCCATCATGATGATATCTGCCCCATCTTCGATCTCTTCACGGTACCAGGTCGCTTGGATTGGGCTCAAGGAGAGCACAAGTACCAGAAGCAGATAGAGGCTTTTTCGGAGGAGATGATGCGCGACGTGGGTGTTGTAGAGTGAGCAGAGCATGATCGTTGGAGGGGATCGCTAAACTTTTTTGGGGAGGTCGGTTGTGAGTCTAAATGCAGTAAGGCCATTGGCGAATCCAACCGTACGGCCGTGGCTAGGAGATGGCAAACAGAGGCTGTTCGTATTACACTTGGGCGAAGCTTTCAGATGAGCACTATAAACCAACCTAGAAATAGAAAGATATCCGGTATGTTCGTT
>JBIJCS010000140.1:0-9763 GCA_044344575.1 Pirellula sp.
AAACGGCGTTTTGGCGCACAGCGAAGCGAGCTTTGGCAGGTTGTATGTTATTGGCCCCGATGTTGGAGGTCGGGAGAGTACACGGGCAGTATGCGGGGGCTGTTCCACCGCCAACTCCGTTGCAACCTGGATTTGATTCGATTACCGCCACTCAATGCGAGGAGTGGTTGAATGTGTTAGCTGGTCCTGGTTTTGAGGGGAGAGGCACGGGGCAAGAAGGGTATGTCAAAGCGGCTTCTTGGGTATCCGGGAAGGTGGCAGAGTTTGGGCTAAGGCCGATGGGTGATGCGGGGACTTATTTTCAGATGTTACCGATGAGTCGGTTGCAGGTGGACGCTGGTCAGTCCAAGGTTCTCGGACCAAACGGTTTTTCATTGGGTTTTGACAAGGTGATTGGACTGGATCGTTTTGCGAATCAACCCGAGTTTTCTGGAAAGGCCGTATTCATCCAAATGGCTGGCTCGGAGGCGAAGTTACCCGATGACCTTGTGCTTGAGAACAAGGTCGTGATTCTCGTTGCGGACGATAAGGCTGCAGGAGCTAGTGTGGGACTTATCAGCCGTAAGCGACCATCGGTGTTTTTACGTGTTGTGGAATCAGAGCCGACTTCGACATCGCAGATGGAGCGTGGGGATGGGAGAGTTCGCGGGGTTAGCAATATTGCTGGGAGCATTCAGCGAGAGGCCGCGAAGCAGTTGTTATCTGCGGTTGGTGGATCGGAGGAATGGCTGACGGTTCCGGAGGAGAATGCGACGGATGTTCATACAACTGAGGTGGATTTGAAGGTTGAACTAAGGCTTCGCAAAGAGCCGATGGCGGTGCCGAATGTGTTGGCTTGGCAAGAGGGTTCTGATCCAGCATTGCGCGATGAGTATGTTGTTATTGGAGCCCATTTGGACCATTTGGGTGTGCGTGGTGCGGAGTATTTCCCGGGTGCGGATGACAATGGTTCGGGTTCTACGGCATTGTTGAGTGTTGCGAAGGCGATTGCATCGAATCCAACGAAGCCGAAGCGAAGTATCTTGTTTATGTGGTTTGCGGCAGAGGAGATGGGAATGGTAGGCTCGGCGCACTACGTCAACAATCCGCTGCTACCGCTTGAGAAGATGGTTTGTATGTTGAATGTGGATATGGTTGGCAGAAACGAAGAGAAGCAGGGGGAGAGCGCTGCTGAAAATGAGAGGACGTTGCATTTAGTTGGGAGTCAGAAGGGTGATCGATCGCTTCATGAGATGATTTTGGAGGCGAACAAGTCGATCAACTTCGAGTTTGAGTTCGACGAGGAAGGTGTTTTTGGGCGAAGTGATCAGATATCCTTTTTTCGCAAGGGGACTTCGGTCGCCTTTTTGTTTGGTGGGTTCCATCCAGATTACCACCGCACAACGGATACCCCGTCGAAAATCAATTATTCGAAGATTGCAGCTGCCGCCAAGTTGTATTTCCTAGCTTCTCATATGGCGGCGGAGCATGGTCCATTTCCCGTTCCTGAGGAAGCGAAGTCCGAGGGCAGATAAACACCAGTCGACAGAATCGCTTAGCGATCCATTCGCTTAGCATCCAGCCGTTGGTGTCCGCTTGCGGTAACTTGACTAAACCGTCTTGGACGCCACAAAGTTCGAGATTTTTTCGATCGTATCGAGGTTATCCACATCTGCTTCGTGGGCCTCGATGCGAATTGAAAAGGTCTTCTCCAAAAACTCTATCATTTTCAGAGTCGCCAACGAATCCAAAATTCCGCCAGTGATGAGCGGGGGTGCTTCCATCAACTGACTTGGATCCTCTCCGGGTAAAAATTCACTAAGAATGAACTCTTTAATAGTCTCTTGCATAAGAAATCCACCTACGGTGCGGTTATCGATGTTTTCTGGTTTTTAGTTGTCGACTCAGAAGAAAATAATCCTAATGATTCTCCGAAGCCCCTGAGTAATTCACTATAGAACGTTTCATGAAGCAGGCGATGCCCCAATGCGTTCGGGTGCGTCTCGTCAGGGGAAACTTGAACCTCCATCTTGTCATATCCAAGGTAGGCCCACGAAAGATCAATCACCGAATCAAGACCAGCTTGGGTCCCACGTTGAACTAAGTCTTCGACGCTTTGGGGCTCATCCTCCTGAGGTCTACTTGGAATGATGATTATCTGAACAACCTCTAATCGCATTGACCACATCTATCAACCAACTCGCGTCAACCGTTAAACCGACCGCGGAACGTACCTCAGCCTGGTCAACGTGATCTATCGCTCTTCGGTACGTTGCGCGGTCCTTTTCTCCGTCGTCGTTCGCGAAAACATAGTTAGGGTAACGCGATCACTTTCCAGGCAATCAATACCCGGACCGCTTCACGTACCCTACGCATCCAAGATCGATCAGCTAAAAAGGAACAAGGGTTGCCTCTACATCCGCCTCTTAGCCCCTATCCAAACTCAAAGGGAAGGGTGCATGCCCGAGGGGATCCGGATCAACAAGCTCACTTCGGCGACTGTGCATTCGCTGGCTCGCCGTCCATTCGTTCTGTTGGCTTATCAACATTGTCCCAGCTATCTGGATCGAGGAAGTTGACCAAACTGTCAAGAGTGTAGTGCCGTTGCTCCACGACACCATCCTCAGCACTCATGGTAACGGGAAGCCGGTCATCACTCTGTTGAGTTGGATTGCTTGCGTCCTACAGACTGAGGGGACCTGTCATTTTTAGTGCCAATGGTGGCCACACCACAAGCATTGCTTGGCCTCGGGGGTTCTTGTAATCCTGTCGCATTTGGGGCAGCGATTAGGCTCCGTCTTATCAACGGACTGAGGTAAATTCACCATTGGCTTTGCTTTAGCCAGTGATAATCCGAGTTGATGCAGCTGGCTACCAGCAAGTCAAGGATTCGGTATTCAGTACCCTCAATCTTGAGAATACGATAAACATCGGAGTCTGGGAACGGAATTCGGCCTGACTCGCCAAGAAATCCGGCTTCCACCGCAACTTCTTTTGCTCGGTTGAGCGACTCGGAAGGGATCAAAAAATCAATGTCTTTTGTGAATCGAGGATAGCCATGGAGAGCGACAGCCATTCCACCGCACAATGCTTACTCTAATTTCGCTTCATTGAAACGTTGCACAAGTTGGCGAAGCTCGGATTCAAGTGACAGCACGGTATCTCTCTAATTTTTTCCGGTCTCGGTAACGGTTTTTGTCGTATCTGCGTTACATACAAATAAAAACGCAGCACAATGCTAGTATCCCTGACTTTAAGATTGGGATCAAGCTTTGCTGAATAGATATTTGCTACAACGAGTATTCACCGAAGTGCGCTGGCTGCCCGATCTTTCCTGAGCTGCGACCGATCCTCGACGAGGCGTTCGAGATCTTCGGGGACAAGAGCGACTTTTGTCGATGGCTACCGACATCAATCGGGCTAGTGCAGCCCCACACCATGCTGTGCCAGCCACTTGAAATGCTGCCTCCGATTGAGAGAAGAGACATCCGGCTCCGAGAAATAAAAAGAAACCTCCATAGGTGGCTCTTAATTCCGAAACTCCGAGTGGACCATCTGGGTTAATCCCCAGGAGTCGACAGATTCGTTTTGGAAACAACAATCCTAGGGATCCAAGAAACAACGTGAGCATAGCTCCTAAATTAGCAATCACTGTCATCTGTCTTAGCTGCTGCCTAACCTGTATTGGGGTTCTCGTCGGATCGCATCATCTAGGCTGACCTTAAAGTGTAACGGCAACTCACCGCCAACCTTTTAACTTCGCCGCCTCGGCCTCACGGGCCTTACGGATCTTCAATTCGTTTTCGCGATTGAGTTCAGAAAACCTCTCATGGCGAGCGAAGTACGGGCCTAACCAACCGTCTTCATGAGTGAAGGCCATGGTCCACGCAAAGTTCACAGGAAACACATACCAATCGGACAAGTAGGATTTCGTGGGGCGTTTGTCCGTGAAAAAAGCCACATCTCTATCGTTTGAAAGCACAATGTACTCGCTCGTAATCTGCTGCTCGTACTGCGCCAACGCCTCTTTTCCCATTACGCAGGGGTAGCGATTAGCGCTGAAGGTATGCCAGAGGTACGCCTTGGTATTTGCACCTCGTCTGTGCTTGGCAAACACTTCAAGCCACGCATCTGCCAGCGCAGATGCCTCAACCGCAGACAACACACGCAAGACCACACCTGGTTCTATTTCGATATTCTCGGGCATATCCCCTCTCCATCTACCAAAATTCTCCAAGCCGAATGAGCCTATCACGCAAGCTAGCCTCGATCCGAAGTTGAAGGATATCCGAACTTGCGAGTCGATCAATCGATGGATGGAAAGAAAGGCTGTTTCGGCTTATGAATTGTGAATCGAGGGACGACGCAAGCCTCCCCGACATCTCTGTTCCGGCAATGAATCCTACCCCCCTCTGCAAAACCACATGTTTCCTCAAGAAAAACGAGGGTTTGGGCACGACTCTGGCGACTCACAGGACGACTCACCAGGGTCCAAGGCAGCGCACTAGACGACGCAGCACCTGCAGGCATGGACATGCATGGACAGGCACAGAAAGCCAAAGCAATTGGCCCAATATGCGAAAAAACCTTGGAAAACTAGGGTTTTCAAGCAGAGAGCGACTTAGCGGAAAGGATTCGCAAAAGAAGTTCTCGTAATGAGTAAAAGATCGGTGTCGTATTCCGCCCCACCGTCTTTGAGTAAAGTGAGTCTCTCTCGCTCGCGATTTACATTCAAATCAATTTGAGTCCATCGCTTTCTGAACTCATTGTACTTGACGAAATCCATTTCTCCTTCATGCTTCCGAAGTACATCCGCGTACTGATCGACAAGTCTTTCGTAATCAGACTGCCATCGCTTATTCGAGGCGACCGTATTCTTGGCATCGCTTTTGGATCGAATGCTTTGCAGTAGGGTAACGCGTTACTCGTACTTTTGGCAGACGCTTTCGGCTATGGGTTCCCATTTGGTACCGCCCAAGCATCCTAACGTCATGGGCAAGAAAAGCAGGAGTACGCGTAAAATCTGTTGTGCCGTCATGAGTAAGAGCCCAGTTGATTCTTCATCTGCTGCTGAAGGAATTCGCACAGATCGTACATTTGGGCGAAGGGGATTGCAAGTTAAAGAGTCTACGGTTGTGGGGTTCTTTCTTTCTCATCATATCGGACGTTCGATTGCGGACTTCGTAGTGTGGATTCCACCGTGTCGATGGCTGGCAAATCGGGCCAGACAGGCACATGCAGAACCCCAGTGATTTGACGACTCGCGCGACTCGAATAACGACTCGATTTTCGGTGCGCGACGCGAAAAGCAACGCCGCAATCGGCCATGCACCGAGCCAGCATGGGCGGGCTTCGCAGAGGGTAGAAAGGAGAGGGTAGAAAGTAGATTGTGGATTCAACAAGAACGCGTTGGTCAAGAAACTCTACTTTCCACTCTCTCGTATCTACTTTCTCTTTTGCCGATGGGCTTCTCAGCCCATCGGCAAAAACGGAGAGGACATGAACCGAACTTTTGGGTGTATTCCCAATGTTTTTGGACAGTTCAAAAGGCTGTAGCCGTGAAATCGCAGACAGGAAGGCCAATCGTCTGCCTCGTCGCTGGAGAATGACGGAAGACCCTTGACTTCGGTGAACTCAAAAGCAATCATGTACTTACATTGGTCGACCATTGAAAACGAGCACAGCAGGTGTGTAGCTTATGATTAAGAATTTGGTGAAGCATGGCAACAGCTGGGCGGTTGTCATCGACCGTCCCATTCTGGATTTGCTCAAGATCGTTCCTGAGTCCCAAGTCGAATTGACCACAGATGGCAAGTCCATTCGCATCGCTCCCGTCAGTTCCGATGACAGTAAATCGAAAGTTCGCGCAGCGCGATCCAAGGTGAATTCAAAGCACTCCAAGGCTTTCAAAAAACTCGCGGAGTAATAGCCCGTGCTGTTTCTAACCCTGGATGACATCCTCGAATCTCATCAAAACCAAATCGATACCTACGGCGGCAGTCACGGTATACGCGATATCGGACTGCTTGAATCTGCTATCGCTCAACCCGAGGCAAGCTTCGGCGGTCAGTACTTACACGCAGACCTTTTTGAAATGGCTGCAGCGTATCTTTACCATCTAGTGATGAATCATCCGTTCGTTGATGGAAATAAACGTGTAGGATTGGAAGCATCACTGATCTTCCTGGAAATCAATGACGAAAGCCTTATCGCCAACGACGCCGAACTCGTTGATCTTGTACTAAAGACAACTGCAGGCGAAGTCGGAAAACAGGAGATCGCAGAGTTCTTCCGATCTCATTGCGAGAGATGAAACTGCCCGATCTGCGTCCCATCCTCGACGAAGCGTTCGAGGTCTTTGGCGACAAGAGCGAATATGTGGTTGCCGTACCGCAGTACCGAGCGGCAGCCAACACGGCGATGGGTTGGAAGAACGTCAGGAACCGAACAACCCACAAATTCCCTAGGAAAAAGCGGGGTTCCAAAATGGGGCGGCGCAAAATCCGACGCGCGCCGAAAAACACTTCGTGCGCTGCCTCTTGCATGCGCGCGCTGCGACTCTCTCTTGTACACTAAACCGTTTGCTCGCTCATCCACACATTACAGGGTCATTTACTCGTTAACGAGTAAACGGTTTACTCGCTCATTTAGGATCCGCGGCGGATAGAGTATACGGCGAGTAGAATCCACGGCGCAAATACAACCATTTAAATCAGAAATCTGCTCACATCGATTGGGCCGATTTCTGCAAAGGCGCCATCGATGTTCGTTCGCCTGTATTCAATAAGGTGATCCACAAGTGGGTCTGTATATCTATCCAGGCCAACTTCATCTAAAAGTGATTTCACGGAATGCCCCTGAATCGTCTTGAAGTGTTTCCAAAATCGAAAGACTTCGACCCGATCTAAGAAAAACCGATTGCCAAGCCAACCAAAATATCGGTTCGTCCAATTGCCCGTGTATGAACCATCCCATGCAAACGTCTGTTCGCACCACAGATAGCCATCCTCCTTGAAGCAGCTTCGTGTTCCGACAATATGTCTCCCATCCCATTGGCTTATCGTCCTCACCAATCCCGAATCCCAGAAAGTGACTGTGGGACCAATACGACCGCCGCTTCCGCGAAAAGCGCCGGCGTATCTTGGTTCGAACACTGAAAAACGGTCATTTGAACCGTGCTTATTTGACCACGTCTCTTCCGCCTGCACGTCGATGATTTCTGGATAATGCTTAGATGTTGTCTGGATATCAAATCTGTGATTGGTATCAAAGATCGTGAATTCATCCAACGCTAGCCCCAACGATTTCACCGCTCCATCCCGATCAATGTAGTAACCTTTGAAGAAAGGCGATGCGTATCCCGCTCCAAGCAAATAGCCCGTATCCATCCATTGAACTTGCGTACCGCATTCCTTACCCGAGTATTTAATTGATGCTTTCTTTAAATTATCCTCAGAGCGAAAAGTCAGTTTGGGGCCAAATTGCTCTCCATCTCTTGTGGCGCAATATGACTTCACTGCGCCATCGTCAAAGAACTCTATCGCAAAATCGATCATCCTAACGTCCCTTTGCTGCGTCCCGTGCGGCCTTTGCATGATCATATCGCTCCGTTTGCGATGGCGCGAAAAGAATCGATCGCGGAGTAGGCGATCGCCTTGAGTGACTCTGGCTCATTTCGATGTCGGAGCCAATCGGCAAAGTCGTCTGCCCATGGTAGTGGTTCAAACTCAGTGTTCACATAGATTTCTCATCTTGCCGACGAACTTGTTTTTATACGGATCAGCCTAAACCCTGTAGACCACACCCATGCAGCCTATCACGCAAGACAGCCTCGATCCGAAGTTGAATGATATCAGGCACTTGCGAGCGGATCAATTAATCGATGAGGTGATCGTCTGTTTAGGGCTAATCATCTTGTATCGAGGGACGACGCGAGCATGCCCGACATCGCTGTTCCGGCAATGAAATCCACTACGATTCGAACCTACCTAGTTCGAATCCTGCACCTCCGCTACAAAACAGCATGTTTTCCTTGGAAAAACGAGGGTTCGGGGACTACTCTGGCGACTCAGTGGACGACTCACCAGGGTTCAAGGCAGCGCACAAGACGATGATTTTTTCAGGGGGCAGCACCTGCAGGCATGGACATGCATGGATAGGCACAGAAAGCCAAAGCAATTGGCCAGAAATGCGAAAAACCTTGGGAAAACCAGGGTTTTTGAGTGGAGAGGACAGGAACCGAACAACCCGGGAAATCCCTGGGGAAATCGAAGTTTAAAAACGAGGCGGCGCAAAATCCGACGCATGCTGCAAACCATATTGTGCGTTGGAAGCGCGCGCGACAGCGCATGAGCGAAAACAACGTTCGAACCAACGACCCGATTTAAAGGGTCACGACTCTTGGCCCGTTACAAATTTATAGGGTCACCTTTTATTGTTTACAGGGGCATTTATAGGGTCAAATCCAAAACCCCTGAGATAATATGAGGTTATGGTCTTGGTTTATGGGGTCAGCCTAACTTCTACACTGATCGTTTCCAAGTCGTAAGCGCTACTTCAGTGCATCCGGGCTACTTGGGGATTCCGGTGGAACTCAGGGCGAGGCGGAAGCCGTTGTTGATGTCCCGGAGGACCGCCGAACTCCAGTACCGACGTGCCGACCGACAATAGGCGGCACCGAGGCCCAAACCGCCGCCACGGATCACGCGGAACAAGCCCTCTTTCGGGTCACTAGGATCGATGAACGCACCCTTAGGATTTTCATAATACCAGTCGCTACACCATTCCCACACATTTCCGTGCATATCATACAAGCCCCATGCATTTGCTTTCTTCTCGCCGACTGGGTGAGTCTGATCACCGCTGTTACCAACATTCCATGCGTAATCATCTAACGACTTCGAACTCGCTCCAAAGCTATAGGCGGTCGTACTGCCAGCGCGACACGCGAACTCCCACTCTGCTTCGGTTGGCAAACGATAAACTCGACCTGCTTTCTTCTCCTCAGGTAGGTCCGATAGCCTCTTGCAAAATTCGACTGCGTCGTCCCATGAAACACTTTCTACAGGAAGATCCGCGTTCTGGTCAGCAACTTTAGCCCTTTGAAAGTAACTTGGATTTGTTCCTATCACCTTCTCATACTGTGCCTGGGTGACTTCAAAAACACCGAGGTAATAGTCTTCGCTAATGGTCACTTCGTGTTGGGTCTCGTCGTCGTCACGGCCTTGCTCGCTCGCAGGCGAGCCCATCATGAAGGTCCCTTTGGGGATCAGCACGAGCTTTATCCCGATGCTGTTGACGATCTCTTTGGGAGGCTGTGCTTCACAGAGATTGGCCCCACCACCGATCAAAACTGATAAAGCAATTAGCGGTTTAGAAATCGATCGGTACATGATGGATATATTCGCCTTGAATTGCCTAAATGTTGTCGACTGTTTGGAAACCTGTTAGGCCTAATAATTATTGAATTGTAGCACTTCTAGGATCGCATTCACCCTGCCGCCAACTGATACGTCCCTGTTTTGTTGGGACCGATGAACTCGATCTTTCCGGCCAAGCGGAGGGTTTCGAGCTCGCGCTTCACGGTCTTGAGGCTGCACCCCAAGTGGGTCGCGATGCAGGTGGAGCGAAGCTTCCCTCCATCGCCCAGCAATTCCAAGATCCGCTGACGCCGACTAGATGGCGTGTCCTCGATCTCAGTCGGATCGGAGTCGGCTTTCCTGGCGTCCCGAATCGTGATCCACTCGGCGAATCGGTACCCCCTTCCACCACTGGAAATAACATC
>JBIJCS010000058.1:0-13834 GCA_044344575.1 Pirellula sp.
GCGCCGCTGAGGGTGCTGACCGGATCGATCAAGTCGGTCGGGGAGTAGGTTGCACCGCATTTGGAGCAGTTGTCCCCGTATTCATCGGTAGCTTTGCAGTTTGGGCAAGTTCCTTTGACGAAACGATCGGCCAGGAAGGTACCTGCTACGGGGTCGAAGAGTTGTTCGACGTCATCTTCGCGAACTAAGTTTGCTTGGCGTAGTGATCCCCAAATTTGTTTACAGAGTTCGTAGTTCTCAGGGGCATTGGTGCTGCCGTAGTGATCGAATGCGATATCGAATCCGGCGAAGTCTTTTTCGTGTGCGGATTTCATCTCAGCGATGAGGGTTTCTTCGGACCGTCCTTCTTGTCGAGCCCGGATCATGATTGCAGTGCCGTGGGTATCATCAGCGCAGATGAAGATGCAGCGTTGACCGCGCAGTTTTTGGAATCGGACCCAGATGTCGGTTTGGATGTATTCGACGAGATGGCCGAGGTGGATATGGCCATTGGCGTAGGGCAACGCGGCGGTTACCAGCAGTTTCTTTTGATTCATTGCGTTGCGTTCGCTAGGTTGGTATCGGATGAAAGTTGGCGTTAAGTTTATTCGGATCGATGTTTCTCGGTAGTCCAATCCCGTTTGGATTGGAGTATGATAGAACGCAGTGCGCTATTTGGCTTGGTTCGTACCTCGAAATCACTCCGACGACAATGAATCCTACGCAGAATGCTTGGAATTTGGCTGCGGCACAATCGACTCGCCGACAATTGTTTGGGGCAGGTGCCCAAGGTTTGGGAGTGGTTGCGTTGGCGAGTTTATTGGGGGGTGATCAGGCCAAGTCGGCTTGGGGTGGCATCCGTGGGGGTGGGGAGCCAGGATTGCCTGGACTGCCGCACCATGCGCCGCGAGCGAAGCGGGTGGTGGTTTTATGGCAGGGGGGAGGACCATCGCACACTGACTTGTTTGATGAGAAGCCACTGATGGTCGAGCAAGCGGGCAAGGACATTCCGGATTCGGTACGTGGGTCGACGCGCTTATCGACGATGTCGAGTGGTTATGCGAAGTGGCCTTGTTTGCCTGCCATCAAGCCGTTTGAGACGTATGGTCAGTGTGGGATGCGATTGAGCAGCATGTTGCCGAACGTTGGCAGCATCGCCGATGAGATTACGTTGGTGCGTTCGATGTACACGGAGGCCGTGAATCATGCGCCTGGCGTGACTTTCTTTTTGACGGGTGCTCAAGTTCCTGGCCGCCCGAGCATGGGTGCTTGGTTGTCGTATGGGCTAGGCAGTGACACGGACAATTTACCTACGTTTGTGGTGATGACTTCGAGCGACAAGGGGAAGACGTGTGGGCAGTTGTTCTTTGACTATTACTGGGGGAGTGGATTTTTACCGAGTCGGTATCAAGGGGTGAGGTTCCGCAACACGGGGGATCCGGTTCCTTATTTGGCGAATCCCCAAGGTGTGTCGCGCGAGGTTCGTCGCGCGATGTTGGATGATCTAGCTGCGATGAATCAGATGCATCTCGAGAGTTTCGGGGACCCTGAGATTGAAACGCGAATATCGCAGTATGAGATGTCCTATCGCATGCAGACGAGCGTGCCGGAGTTGTTAGATTTTTCAGATGAGTCTGCGGCAACGATAGAGCGTTACGGGGTCGATGCGCTGAATAAGGGATCGTTTGCGAACAATTGTTTGATCGCAAGGCGATTGCTGGAGCGAGGAGTTCGCTTTGTGCAGTTGATGCACGCAGGGTGGGACCAGCACAGTAATTTGTACACGCAGTTAGCGGAGCAGTGTAAAGATACCGAAGTACCTGCTGCGGCGTTGGTGAAAGATCTCAAGGAACGCGGGATGCTTGATGATACCTTGGTGATCTGGGCAGGTGAGTTCGGGCGGACACCATTTGGACAAGGGGATCCGAACAAGCCAAATGGCAGAGACCACTTTGGTCGTGCGTTTAGTTGGTGGATGGCTGGTGGAGGTGTGCGTCAAGGGCACGTAGTGGGTGCGACGGATGAATATGGATGGAACATCACCGAGACTCCCGTGCATGTGCATGACATGCAAGCGACGATCATGCATCTATGTGGGATAGATCACGAGCGGTTAACTTTCCGATATCAAGGTCGTCAGTACCGACTCACCGATGTGCATGGCAAGGTGGTTCAAGAGATTCTTAAGGCTTAAGCTCAATCCCTTCGAATCGATGGTGCCACCCTCGCATGGCGGCACCTGACGCAACGCCGCTTAAAGAACCGGTGTTTCACGCGAAGGCGCAAAGACGCAAAGAGTGGGATGATTTTTTGTTTAGCAGTCAGCCGGAGGCGTACCAGGATTCGCCTCCGGCTGACTGCTAAAAGACAACTGCCTGTCCCCTTTGCGCCTTTGCGTGAGACTATTTCGCGTCACCGGGAGAGGTATAAAGCGCGGATTCGCCAGTCGAGCCGCTAGTGAATCCAGGGCTTGTACTCTCCACCGAATTCTCGGCTGCGGAGCGAGCCATGGAAGTCAAACGCAAAGCATTCTGGATCTCGACGTTCGAAAAATACAACTCAATACCGGTGTACTCACAGACCTTACGAGGCTTGCTTGCCAATTCTTCCCAGCTCAATCCGTTCGCAATGTGCCAAGCCGCAGCTTGGGCTGTGTTCTGAGGAACTTGTCCCTTTGCCACTGCTTTGCACAACTCTGCAACTTCTGGGTTCGCGTTGACTTCAGACAACCGCACAATTCGATACTTCATGCGCGGATTGGGATCTGCTTTGCCGTGCTCGAGGCAAAGCGTTGCTACAGCAACCTTGCGAGGACGATCTGGCTCGACTCGCATCATGCCACCCATCCCCATGCCACCCATACCGCCACCACCCATACCACCCATCCCGCCACCACCCATACCACCCATGCCACCGCCGCCGAAGCCACCACCCATACCTTGGCCGCCACCACCCATACCACCCATGCCGCCGCCCATACCTCCCATGCCGCCACCACCCATACCACCCATGCCGCCACCACCCATACCACCCATGCCGCCACCCATACCGCCTAATCCGATTCCTTGGGCAACCACTGGCACCGCACCAAACGTCTCAGGAAGAACAATATCCAACGACTCACCAGACTTGTTCTTGAAAATCACGTTCGCTTGAGTCGAGTCCTTGCCGATGTAATCGACTTGAATCAACCCCTGATCCATCGCTTCAAACATCTCAACTTGACGTGCCTCACCCGCCTTCGCAGGCCCGGATCGCTTGGATTTGGACGTCGAACCCGAAACTTTACTCGCTTTCTGAGCGTCAGCATTCTCGTTCGCCTCTAGCGCACCCACGAATTGCGGAGCTACTGGGGCCAATGCCAATAAGAGAGCGAGGCGGCGGATAAGCGTTTTCATCGCAGGAGACCTTTGACTGGGAACTTAAACTATTGGAATTCGACGTATGGACTCGTTCGAACTTTTTGTTTGAACTAATTGGTTTTCGGAATGCAATCGCTGTGCCATTCGAAAAAAGATGCTTGCCAACCCTCGTCAGCGTAATCGGTTTGACCGAAAAATCCATTGTTTTTCGGAGAAAAAGACCCCTCAAAGCCTACCCAGACCGCAAAAACCCAACCCTTCTTTTCGAAAGCCCCCTCGGTTTGCGTTGCAAGAATGTAGCGGTTTGCTACCTTCAAGTGTTCAGAAATGCGTGAGCATCGCGCAAAACATTGAAATCTCTATCTACAGAGGGAAGGCACTCTATGTCCATGTATGTTGGCGAAGCGTTGGTTGGCGATGGAAACGAAATTGCACACATCGACTTGATGATCGGTAGTAAAGACGGCCCTGTAGGGGTAGCTTTCGCAAACGCTTTGGCGACCCAAAGCAGCGGTCACTCCAATCTGCTCGCTGTGCTCGCTCCAAACGTCGCGGTCAAGCCTTCGACCGTGATGATCACCAAAGTGACCATCAAGGGAATGAAGCAAGCCGTCCAAATGTTCGGCCCAGCACAAGCGGCCGTGGCCAAAGCAGTGGCAGACAGCGTTGCCAGCGGCGTGATCCCCAAGGATCAAGCCGAAAAGCTCGTTATCGTTTGCGGCGTCTTCATCCACCCAGCCGCTGCCGACGATCGCAAGATCTACGACTACAACTACCAAGCAACCGTCGATGCCATTGCCAACGCCATGAAAGGCTTGCCAACCGCCGACGAAATGGTTGCAAAGAAAGATACCGCTGCTCACCCATTCAAAGGCTTCTAAGCCTCACGATGGGAATTCAAGTGGAAATTCAAACCAGGCGCTCGACGGTGAGTGCCTGGTTTTTTTGTTTCGAGTAAGCCCCTAGGTAACCACTGTCATGTCCTTCCTCAATGACCTGAAAGTCCTCTATCACCTAGTCCTCAGGCCCGTTCGCGGAAAAGACCACGCGCAACGCATGGAGAACTTCTACGCCGGACAAGCCGCTCACTACGACGATTTTCGCAAACGACTCCTGCAAGGTCGCGAAGATGTCTATCGCAAACTCGGTGAAGAATGCCAAGGTACCTGGGTCGACTTCGGCGGTGGCACCGGCGCGAACCTCGAGTTCATCGGTGAACCGATCCGCAAGTTCGATAAAATCTACGTCGTCGACCTCGCGGAATCTCTCCTCGGTGTCGTCGGTCAACGCGTAGCAAAACACGGATGGAATAACGTCGAAGGTGTCGCGGCAGACGCCACAACTTGGTCCCCTCCCACCAACCAAGGTCTCGCCGATGTTGTTACCTTCTCATACTCCCTGACCATGATCCCCGACTGGTTCGGTGCCATCGAAAACGCCAAACGAATCCTCAAACCCGGAGGACGTATCGGTGTCATCGACTTCTATGTCTCCAGAAAATATCCCCAAGATGGCCACACTCGCCACGGTTGGTCGACCCGTTCTTTTTGGCCCCTCTGGTTCTCCAACGATAACGTATTCCCAAGCCCGGATCACTTGCCCTTTCTCTCGCGTCACTTCAAAACACTCTGGTTGCAAGAAAAACGAGCCAAAGTCCCTTACATGCCGCTCGTACGTACCCCCTATTACCAATTCATCGGCGCAAAAGAAGTCGCTTAACTCCTCAAACCAACCAACAACCTCTAGCAGTCCATCACCAACCTCCTCACCATCCTCCTCGTCATCCTCCTCATAGGCCACGTTCAGCGGGTGTCACGACTATGTTCGAGTTCACTTGCCCTTACTGCTCCCATCGATCAAATGTCTCTGAGTCTCTTCTAGGGAAAAGCGGTCCGTGCGCCCAATGTGACGCAGTGGTGGTCATGCCCTCACGCTCTGCATCCGGTCGACTCATCCCTGCATTGCAGTCGCAAAACTCTCAAGACCGGGCATCACAAGATGCTCTATCCAATCACGCCCCAGGATCTCGCTCAACCCCCACTACAAGGCCCGCATCCCCTCTGAGCACTTGGATCCTCACCGCAAGCATCGCAACCCTTGCCCTGCTTGCACTGCTAACCGTTTCCATAGGGATCACCGAACTACGTCGCTGGGGGGACTTGCAAGCCATCCGCGCGGACTACATGCGCATGAAGAGCGTGGTCGAAGCAATCAACAACTACTATGAACGCTACGACACATACCCTCCTCCAGTTGTCCACGACGCTACCGGCAAACCACTGTACTCCTGGCGCGTCTTGATCCTGCCTTTTCTCGGATACCAAGACCTCTACGATAGCTACCAACTCGATCAACCCTGGGATAGCCCCGCGAATACATACCTGCTTAGTAAAATGCCCCGCGAGTATTGCAGCTCCCGCTCCCCCGACGCATGGGAAAAACACGAACCGAATGTCTTCCTCCTCACCGGAAACGGCACGATCTTTCCCCCCTCTGGTCCAATCACGCGCGACGAAATCCTCGATTCCCCCACCCTCTTACTCATCCAAAGCAACAATGGCTCCATCGCATGGAGCGAACCAGGGGATGTCGATACCCAAAAAGGAAACTTGAAAGTTGGCAACACCCCCCAACTTCAAATCGGAGGTCTTCACTCGCTCCCCGGTTCTTTTCTCTCCACCTCATCTTTGCAAAGCAGACCTTCTGTGGCTTTAGGTGTCGGCGCAAAGGCAGAACCCGTGTTGCTCACCGATCGAACATCACGACGAATGATCGACGCCCTGATCTCACCCAACGGAGCTGAAAAAATTTCCCCCGAAGAATCGCTCCCTCCAGCAGGCATCGTTGCAGAATCCCCGTGAGAATCTTCACACGTGTTCCTTCAAGAAGCCAATACACCGGCCCAAAGCCCGTAAAAACCAAAGAAAAAGCCGACTTTAATCAAAATCGAAAAATGCTGTTGACTCGGCGCAGCGAAATTGAAGATACTCTTTGCCCGAGCTACGGACGGCTCGCCATGGAACAGTTGCTACACCGCAGTAGTAGCGAAATACCATTTTCTCGCGTCCAAGTAAACCCAGAAATTTCATGGCAGCGCGATTTGATAATGCGACGAAGGAGCAAGTGCGTTCCGCACTGAATATCGTCGACGTTATCGGCAGTTATGTCGAAGTACGTCGGCAAGGCCGTGGCTTCGTCGCCCGCTGTCCATTCCATGACGACCGACGCCCAAGCATGCAGGTTAATCCCGAACGGCAAAGCTGGAAGTGCTGGGTTTGCGATGTCGGCGGCGATGTCTTTAGCTTCGTCATGCAACGCGAAGGAATGTCATTCCCGGAAGCCTTGCAGTTTCTTGCCGACCGAGCTGGAGTCTACATCGAACCAAACCCCACGAGCCAATCGCCCAGCCCCCAACCGATCAACATCTCCAACACGCAAACAACTTCCTCGACCAGCCCCTCCACCCCACTGCCACCGACTTCATCCCCAACTTCGGATCGCTCTGGCACCGCTCGCTTGGCCGATAAACGAATGCTCTACCGCGCCATGGAATGGGTCGTACGAGCCTACCGCGGTCTCCTGGATAACAACCCCGCCGAAAATCCCCCAGAAGCCTCTTCTGCGCAAGATTCCGCGATGGGGCAAGCCGCACGCATGTACTTGAAAGAACGTGGACTCGAACCGAACATCATCGAACGATTCCAGCTTGGGTTTGCACCCAACTCCTGGAGCTGGCTCGTCGATCGCGCTGTTGCCGATGGGATTTCGGTCGAAGCCCTTGAACGCATTGGGGTACTCGGAGTCAGCGAACGAGGAACTCGCTACGATCGATTCCGCGATCGACTCATCTTTCCAATCTTCGACCCACAATCCCGTGCCATCGCTCTCGGGGGACGCGTCCTACCTGGAGGCGCAAGCGACGTTGCAAAGTACATCAACTGCAGCGAAACACGTTTGTATCAAAAAAATCAAACTCTCTATGGACTCAATCTAGCTCGCGAACGAATCACAAAGAGCCGCGTCGCATTGGTGATGGAAGGCTACACCGATGTCATGATGGCCCATCAACATGGGATCGATAACGCGGTGGCTTGTTGCGGCACTGCACTGACCGAAAATCACATTCGATTGCTCAAACGCTACTGCGATTCCGTGGTCTTAGTCCTCGATGGAGATGAAGCCGGAAGAAAACGTACACAGGAAGTCCTCGAACTCTTTCTCGTCGAAGAAATGGATCTTCGCGTCCTGACCCTCCCCGAGGAATTGGACCCCTGCGATTACCTCGTTCGCTACGGCTCAGCGGCCATGCAAGAGTTGATCGACAAAGCCGTCGATGCGCTCGAATTCAAAATCCAAACGGCTTGCACAGGATTCGACCCACTCCTCGATACACACCGCGCCTCGATGGCCTTGGAAAATGTACTCGGGGCACTGTCCAAGATTCCAGCTCGACCCGCCGATAGCCGTGTCCGAATCCGCCAAGAACAAATCTTAGCCCGTTTATCTCGTCAATTCGGAGTCGCTCTAGGAGAAATCCGCCGCAGATTGCAAGAACTGCGAGAGCGAGCCGAACGCTACGAACGACTCAGAGCAGACGCCCAGCGACTCAGAACAAACGCGCAACAAGAAACTCTTACCGAAGAAGAATCCTACGAGTATCGCTATCGAGAGCTTACCCCAGTCGAACTAGAACTCCTTGAAATACTCGTCCTGCACGCGGAATTAGTTCCCTTCGCCATCGAACGATTCCCCGTCGAACAACTCACCACCGAAACAGCCAAAGCGATCTTCCAACTGTACATCGACCTCGACTTGGAAGGCCACGCGCTCGACTACGCCAGCGTGTTGTCAGCCGCGGAAGACGCAGACCTAAAAAATGTACTCGAGAGCATCACCGAAATCGCTTGGGTCAAAGCCAGCAAAGCAGCCCTCGACGCTGAAGCTAGGCTTCATTCCCTCTGCGAACATTGGGGTGACCAAGGAGATCATCTACAGAGTAACGCACATCGAACTGCCCTTGAAAATGGAACGATCGATGAAAACGAACAACTAGATGTGTTGGAAGCAATTGTTCGAAAAGCGAGGTTACGCCATGGAATTGGCCCCAGCGCACCGGACGAGTCTTCCGTAGAAAATTAACCGTTCGAAGACCCAGCGAGTGAACAACGGATGTTCGCTCGAGACCTATTTCCACTATGCCAAAGGAGTTGAGCACATGGAAAGCCAATTGTTGGAACTGCGTGCGTTGGTTGCATTGGGACGAAGCCAAGGCTTTTTGACATACGACCAAGTCAGTGCCTATCTGCCCGATGAGGCGAGCACTGCGGAAAAACTCGACGAACTACTCGTTGCCCTCGAACGCTTTGGGGTCGAAATCATCGACTCCGACGACGAACGAGCTAACTTGTTACAACAACAAGCTCAGCAATCGAATTCGGTTCAAACTCGCATGCAACAAGCCGGACTCAGGCTCGTTACCGATTCAACTTCCGAAGAACCGGTAGCCAACAAAGAACTCTCCCTCAGCCCCTCAGAAAAAACGCGAGTCACAAGCGATCCGATTCGCGTTTACCTCAGCCAAATGAGCGAGATCCCCTTGCTAACCCGCGAGCAAGAAATCACGTTGGCAAAGAAAATCGAAATCACACGCCGCAAATTCCGACGCGCTGTCCTCGGAAATGACTTTGCTCTACGCCACACCGTAGAAATCCTGCGCAAAGTCTCCCTCGGAGTTCTTCCGTTCGATCGGACCATCAAAGTCTCCTTGACCGAACGATTGACCAAAGAGCAAGTCAGTGGACGCATGCCGCTGAATCTCTCTACCCTCGATCGACTCATCGACGAAAACCGTCGCGACTTCCAATCGATCGTCAAACGCAGTACCCCAGGAAACGTCAAAGCAAATGCAAGACAGTCCTACCAACGACGAAGACTCAAGTCTCTCGTGTTGGTCGAAGAACTCAGCTTGCGTTCTCGTCGCGTCATCCCGTTGATGCGCCAACTAGAACAATACTCCGAACGCATGGATTATCTGCAAACGAAAATCCAAGAGCTGCGATCCTCGGGCACACAACCGATGGAACTAGAACGATTCCGTCGCGAACTGCGTCATCTGATCATGACCACCCAAGAATCCCCCAGATCGTTGCGATCACGCGTGGAAGAATTCCGAAAAAACTTTCGAGAATACGAAGCCGTCAAGCGCCAACTCTCCAGCGGTAACCTGCGACTCGTCGTGTCCATTGCAAAGAAATACCGAAATCGCGGCATGAGCTTTCTGGACCTCATCCAAGAAGGAAACACCGGCTTGATGCGCGCCGTCGACAAATATGAATATCGACGCGGCTTCAAATTCTCCACCTACGCAACTTGGTGGATTCGCCAAGCGATCACTCGCGCCATCGCAGACCAAGCCCGAACCATTCGTATCCCCGTCCACATGATCGATGTGCTCAGCAAACTGCGCAACATCGAAAAACGCTTGACCCACGAATTGCATCGTACCCCTTCCGTCTACGAAATCGCGGAAATCGCACAAATCCCTGCCGAAGAAGTCCAACGTGTAATGGACATCGGTCGCAATCCCGCAAGCCTTGATCGACCCGTCGGCGAAGGTGAAGACAGCGTATTCGGCGAATTCATCGAAGACCCATCCAGTGATAATCCACTGCGAAATGCCGGTAACGGTGTACTTCGTGATCGCATCGACTCCCTCCTTAAAACGTTAACGTTCCGTGAACGAGAAATCATTCGTCTACGATACGGCTTATCCGACGGATACTCTTACACCTTAGAGGAAGTCGGCCGGATATTCAAAGTCACCCGCGAACGCGTAAGGCAAATCGAATCGAAAGCCGTTGCAAAACTGCAAAATCCAGTGCGCTCGAAAATGCTCGAAGGGTTCCTCAAACAGGTCGCATAAAAGCGCGCTGTGCAACGAGATAGGATCCGCACCTACTCGGACCAACAGCCCCGTTTGCACCAACAACGCCGTTCGCACCAACAACGCCGTTTGCACCAACACAGTGCCAAGCGGCGAGCCAATAGTGGCAACTCCCATGAGTTGCATTGATAATCGACGACAACCACAAGCAAAACGACCCTGTAGACCTTTTCCG
Organism: Pirellula sp.; assembly: GCA_044344575.1. Lineage (GTDB taxonomy): Bacteria > Planctomycetota > Planctomycetia > Pirellulales > Pirellulaceae > JBKCUI01. The sequence goes on from JBIJCS010000058.1 coordinate 10,460, forward strand.
GTTGGTATGGGTCGTTTATGCTTGTTGTCTCGTCGAAGCAGCGCGTTTGTAGAAAGCTTGAAGGCAGAAGGGTTTGAGGGATGCAAGAGACACCGTTTCGGGTGGAGTACGCACCACGGGTTCATCGGTTACCACCGTATTTGTTTGGCCGAATCAATAATCTGCTCTACCAAAAACGCCGGGCCGGGCAGGATGTGATCGACTTGGGTATGGGAAATCCCAGCGACCCACCAGACCCTCTTGTCATCGAAAAACTCTCCGAAGCCGCTTCGGACGTGCGCAACCATGGCTACTCCAAAAGCAACGGAATCCTGAACCTTCGACGCGAACTCACCAGCAAGTACTTGAGAAAGTATGGCGTCCGACTCGATCCCGAGACAGAAACCATCGTCTGCTTGGGCTCCAAAGAAGGCTTCTCCCACATGCTCCTGGCAATGATCGGGGCCGGCGATACCGCCATCATTCCAGCACCCTTTTTTCCCGTCCATATGTACGGGGTTATTCTGGCCTCCGGCAATGTCGTTTCACTCGATGTTTCCAATACCGAAAAATACCTCTCTAACATCGCTTATACATGCGAGCATTTTTATCCAAAACCCAAAATGCTCATCATCAACTACCCACACAACCCTTCCACCGTCACGGTAGAACCTGAATTCTACGTCGATGTGGTCAAACTGGCCAAGCGATACGGATTGATGGTCATCAGCGACTTCGCCTACGCAGACGTCGCTTACGATGGCTACCTCCCACCCTCTTTCCTCTCCGCTCCAGGTGCGAAAGATGTCGGTGTCGAATTCACCACCATGAGCAAAGGCTACAACATGGCCGGCTGGCGAGTCGGCTTCTGCGCAGGCAACGCCGATATGATCCGTGGTCTCTCGACAATCAAGGGATACTACGATTACGGCATGTTTCAAGCCATTCAAATCGCCGCGATCGTCGCACTCAGAGATACCGACACCACTGTCGAAAAACAGTCACTGATTTACCAGGGGCGACGAGATGTCCTATTGCAAGGCTTGCGCCGTATCGGTTGGCAAGCAGCAACTCCGCGAGCAGGTATGTTCGTCTGGGCCAAAATCCCTGAACCATGGGCCTCCAACATGAATTCAATCGATTTTGCAATGCACTTGCTCGAACAAGGCAACGTAGCCGTCAGCCCCGGTGGCGGTTTTGGACCCTCTGGCGAAGGCTACCTGCGGATGTCACTCGTCGAAAATGAAGCGAGACTACGGCAAGCCGTTCGCCACATCGCAACCTGCCTCGAAAAGACCGCCCCACCAAAAGTTCAACAAGCCTAAAGTCCTCAAGTGTTCGTTGAACACATCAACCCAATCCAGGCCCTCCGATCATTGTACCCCCCAATCCCTGTTCTTTGACTGAGTCCATACAATGTTACCCAAGGTACAAATATCGCTCGACCTGACAAACCTCGATGAAGCATTGGCAACTGCGGAGAAAGCAATGGCGGTAGGTGTCGACTGGCTAGAAGCCGGTACACCCCTGATTCTCGCCGAAGGTCTACGCGCCATCCGCGGGCTTCGCGAACGTTTTCCTGACGCTCCCATCGTGGCTGACCTGAAAACCATGGACGGCGGATACCTCGAAGCCGAAATGATGGCCAAAGCCGGAGCAACTCACGTGGTCGTAATGGCTAGAGCCCATGAAGAAACGATCAAATGTGTCGTCAAAGCAGGAAAAGACTTCGGAATAGGGGTCATGGGTGACAACCTTGGCTATGAAACCATGGTCGATGGCGCAAAACGACTCGAAGACCTCGGGTGCGGGTACATCATCCACCACATAGGCTACGACGAACGAAGAGGGATCGCTGCCATGGGGAAAAAACCACCCAACCCCCTCGACCAACTCAGGGAAGTCGTCGCGGCAGTTCGAGTGCCAGTCCAAGCCGTCGGAGGCCTGAGCCTCGAACAAGCCATCAGTACACCTAGCTACGGCGCACCACTGGTCGTCATCGGTGCCCCCCTGGTCATCGACTCAGAACGATTCTCCCAAGCCGCAAACGACCCGTTCGCAGTCCTGCGAAAAATCTGCGAAGAAGTTCACGCCTACGGTGACGTTCCCGTCGGAACTCACCCACTCTAATCTGCTACGCCAATTGATGGAAACTAGTGCCTACCATCAAAACTAGAGCAAAAGATGTCAACTGCGGTAGACCATTCGAAACCTTGCTGAGGCGGACTCTTCCAACGAACCCAAAAATCACCCCCTAGGTAAAGAGATGCAACCCGGGGTAAAAATCCCCCCGGAGTATCGACAAAGCCGCTAAATCTTAGGACAATTCCTCATCGGTCAACGACCAAGTTAGACCGGTAGCATTGTACCGGTCGGTTCACCTTGGTGCGTTTGCCATGCGGTGTCACTGCCGTGTGGTGTCCCTGTAGTACTTGGTTTGGTCTCCCTCAAAATCCGACCAAACACTTGACAACGCGCCCCTTCATTTTCCATCCAACTGTAGCCCCCCGGAAGCTATGGTCCTCGCGAGGTGAGTATGACACAAATGCAGAACAATCAGCCCGATGCATTGGCGAACATGAATTCAAACCTTTCGTCTATGAAGTCGAGGCCAATTCTTCACTATCCCGCGATCTGGATCACGCTTTTAATTCTTGCGATTCTAATCCCAGGCATCTACTTTTTGCATCGTTTCCAATTGGTTCGACTCGAAAACGATTTGCTCAATCGTGTCGAACTCGCAAAAGAAAAAGGGGATTACGAAGAAGCCGCTAAATTCCTCTCGCGGTATCTGCAATACAAACCCAATTCAGCGAAACAAGAAGTCGAATTCACCGAACTCATTGCCGAGAAAAGCGCCGGTAGCGTCCCCCCTGCAAATCTAATCGGGATGCTCTACCAATCACTCGGAAAAAGTGAACTAGATCCAACTCTCGAATCCCATATTCCAAACCTCCGCGAAAAACTGATCGATCTGCTGGAAAACGATGCAACACGACTGGGTGAAGCCATCGAACAGATCTCCAAACTCTCCACCGAAGAACGCTCTCTGAAATGGGATAAAAAACTCGCAGAACTCCGCTTTCGCGCCCTCGCAGCTGGACTTCAAGACCCCTCGATTGGTCGAATCAAAGATGCACCGAAATGGATGACAAACCGCTGCACAACAGATCCTGTCGATCACCTTCTCAGCAGCCTTGAAGACCACAAGGGAGACATAACACTAACGGCCATGCTAGGCAACGCGTGTATCTTGAACCCCAAACTACTCGTGAAATCACGCTTAGCCAAAGAAGATTCTGAAGATCTGAAACTTCTCGTCCGCAACAAAATTCAAGAGATGCTCGCCGTCAACCAAGACAAACCCGAAGCTTGGATCATCGATTACCAAATCAA
>JBIJCS010000467.1:0-4027 GCA_044344575.1 Pirellula sp.
GCCGATCCGCTACCGCTTAGGCATTGACCGTGCGGATTGTAGCGATCAAGCCGGATTGCTGCGCGTTGTACCCAAGCAGTCGTCTTTTTCGCCGCGTCATCAAGCCGATTATACAGCAATCCGCCGAACTGATTCCAATCGTTTACCAAAGTAGTCCTCGGAGGCGCAGAGGAAAGTACGGCAAGAACCTCCAGGAGAGGATCCGGAGTACGTCGAGGGCCCTCGAGCGCACCATCGCTTCGCAATCGAGAGAACACCGCTTGAGTATTGCAGCCTTCGCGTGGATGCACGATAACGCCATGCAAACGAAGGTCGATATCTAAAGGTACAACGCACTCCCCTCGGCCTGTGCATCTTGCAGTCCAACCATGCAAAGAGTTTCGATCCAAACTGCCGTCGTGATCAGATTGGCCGTCGAGATTCGATTGGCCGTCGAGATTCGATTGGCCGTCGAGAAAGAAGTTAAGGTCGCTACCTAGTTGTGCCGCTAGCGAGCGAATGCATGGAAAGTCAACCTGCCCAGTCCATAGCAGGGAACCTAATACAAGAGCAGCGGCGGCATCCGCGCTGCCACCTCCCAACCCGGCTTGGGCCGGAATCCGTTTGCGTAGGATCACCTTGGCACCCGGCAGTTGTGGATTAGATTTCTGTTGTGGATTGGGTGTATGTTGTGGATTGGATGTAGCAAGTGCTTTGCGGAGCGATTCGAGCGCGCGGACAATGAGATTGCTGGCATCGGAAGGAATGTCAAATGCTCGATCGCAAGCCGTGTGTTGTTCGTTCACCCCAGTGATCTGTTGTGCCTGGCTTGTGTCGATGCACAATTCGATTGCCGACGTTTCGCTGGGGTAAATCTCCAGAAGATCGGTCAAGTCGACTGCATGCATGATGGTATCGAGATCGTGGTAACCATCGGGCCGTCGTCCGAGAACTTCTAAGTACAAATTGATTTTCGACGGAATCTCGCATCGTAAGCCTTCGATTCGCCGTTTCCTGAACGCGTCTTGCGCAAGCCCATTTCGCTGTGCCAAAGCACCCAAGTTCTCGATAGATAACGATGGAACCGCAGGGTGTTGGATGGCGGAGACGAGCATTGCGAGAGTGTTTCAGTGGGGAGACGAATCCAGGCAGATGAAATGACGCAATAACGACTAACTTAGGGAAGTTGATTGCTGTACTGGGTAACCCGCTTCAGTCCACCCGCGCCATCCACCATCGACGCTGACGACACGCGTGTAGCCCATCTTGCGCAAATTATCGGCAGCCAACGCAGAGCGGAAACCACCACCGCATAGCAAGTACAACTCGGTTGACGGATCTGGATAGCGGGTTTCGATGTCTCGCTCGATAATGCCTTTGCTCAAGTGAACGGAGCCTGGCACATGTCCAGCGGCAAACTCGCTTTCTTCTCGTACATCGATCAAGACGGGTGGATTGGGGTCATCGAGACGCTGCTTGAGTTCCTGAATCGTGCATTCGCAGATATTCGCGCGAGCGTCTTGGACAAGTTTCAGGAAGCCTGGAGTATGGTTTTTTGCCATGATGGGTTCTCGTGGTTTAGGGTGAGGGATGAGGACGGGGGCGAGGTCATTGGTAGGTTAGGGAAGAGGGGCAATTATTTAGAAAATGGTTCGAGAAGTTTCAAAAAAATCATCTGCTAGGCTGCAGAGTCAATCCATTCTACGCCGATAGAAACTTTGCGGACAAAGTGTAGTTTCCTCGACGCTTGTTTTTAGTGGTTTTTCCAATGGGAAACCGTTAATGCAATCTGTCGAACGAAACCAAGCTTTGCTCGTTCAACGGTATTGTAAATCACACGTACGAGAACAGCGATGGCCCGTTTCACCGCCGCCACCTACGGATTGACCGCTTTGATCGCCCAACTGCTGTTGGGGCTCGTTCAAGGCTGGGATACAGCCCAGGTGTTGGCACAAGGGTTACTCGCACTTTTGATCGCATCCTGCCTGGGATGGATCGTCGGCAGTCTTGCACTGGTATTGGCCTCGGGAACCCCCCAAGGAGCTGGTTTCTCATCAGAAGAGTGATGACTCGGTAATCTGGATAAACAAGTCAAACCGGATTTCTGAATCTTTGCTTAATTGATGTGGAATTCGTCGGCGGAACTCGGTAGAGTCCGCCTCTCAAGTGCCACAGTGAGAAATCGATCAGGCCGGACAAGGATGTCCAGCTCGATGCGCAAGAGTCGGGTCGTTGTTCACGAAGTGGCGCACGACGAGATAGCCAAGAAAGCATGGAGGTTCGAATGGCGACAACTGCAGTACATAATGTCGACATGACTGAGGTCTGGACGAAGTTTAAAGCGGATCCGACCAACATCGAACTGCGGAACCAACTCATTGAACGATACACACCACTCGTACGCTACAACGGTGAACGGCTTCGGTCGAAACTACCTGAAGGAGTCGAACTCGACGACCTGATTAGTGCGGGTATCTTCGGCTTGATGGATGCCATCGATGCCTTTGATATGGAGCGGGGTGTCAAGTTCGAGACCTACTGTGTCCCCCGAATTCGCGGAGCAATGCTCGACGAACTTCGCACCATGGACTGGGTGCCTCGACTGGTACGAAGCAAAGCGAGCAAGCTCAATGAAGCGACCAAGCTTCTGGAAGCCAGATACGGTCGACCACCAACCAATCACGAGCTGTCGGTTACGATGGGAATCTCCATCGATGAACTGGAAAAGATGAAAGCAGACGCCGCCGCAGTCGGCTTGGTCAGTCTGAACAAGAAATGGTACGAAACCGACAGCTACAAAGACGTTCGTGAAATCGACGTTTTGGAAGACAAGCGAAGTGAAGACCCCACGCGGCGTATCAGCAAAAGCGATCTGATGCGACTGGTAACCAAAGGGCTAAACCGCAACGAACGTCTCATCATCATCCTCTACTATTACGAAGAGATGACGATGAAAGAAATCGGCGCGACTCTTGATTTGAGCGAAAGCCGCGTAAGTCAAATGCACACAAGCATCGTTCAAAGACTTCAAGAACAACTCGGTCGCCGCCGAGTCGAATTCGGCTCCTAATTACTAATCCTAATTAACAAGCCTTAACGAATTTACATCGATCAACTTTTACGTCGATCAACTCCGAAGAGCGTTGCAGGGATTCCCAATTCCTTGCAACGCTCTTTTCATTTCCCCCCCCCGCAGTAGCGGGGCAACTTCCCCGTTTTCAAAACCGTGGATATCTTACCCCTCTAGTTGGCTACCAAAAAGAAAGCTCAACAAGAACACGCAAGCCATCATTTTGCCCAGAGATTGCACCTAGAGATTGCAAATGGATTCATCCAAAACAAACTTCAAACCAACCATAGGTCTGTCTCTGCGGTTCGACCACGTTTCAGTGGACTCAAGCCAAAGCTCCACCAAATCCACTCACAAGATCCTCGACGACATCAGCTTCGAATTATCACCCGGAGAATTTGTTTGCGTTCTGGGACCAAGCGGTGCTGGGAAATCCACCCTCGTTCGAGCGATACTTGGCGAAGCCCATGTCGCAGCAGGATCGATCCTGGTCGATGGCCAAAACTTAGACGCCGTCCGCCCTCAGATGCGAGGACGAATAGGTTATGTGCCTCAATCGGATATCAATCCACCAGAACTGACCGTCCTGCGCGCACTTCATTATGCGGCTGCAATCCGATTGCCCGAATCGCTCAACGCCTCAGAACGTGAAGTTGCCATCGACGATGCGATGAAGGAACTGCGTCTCTCAGAAGTCGCTGACCGACCCATTCGACTCCTCTCCGGAGGTGAATCGAAGCGAGCAAGTCTTGCCGCAGAACTTCTCTCCAACCCAGGACTACTGATCCTCGACGAAGCCACCAGTTCCCTAGATCCGGCAACGGAAGCGAGGATCATGGGGCTGCTTTCCGAACAAGCCAAGCTCGGGATGAGTATTCTTGCGGTAACCCACCACCTCGACAACGTCGATCGCGCTCACAAGCTTTTGATCATAGGCGGTGGCCGGCTGGTGTGGTTTGGCACTGCTGCCGCTGCATT
>JBIJCS010000468.1:0-4023 GCA_044344575.1 Pirellula sp.
TCTCGATCTTCAGCGGCGTGCTCAAGCAATTCCAATTTGCTTTTGTAGACCTGTAACTTCATCTCTTCGTAGCGGTCCAGAGGTTTGCCTCTTAGGGTGGCACTAACTTTGAGCTTGTGGGCCCAGTCCTCTTGGATAGGGATCCAATACTCTAATTTGTCCCATTCCCCCCGTTGGTAAGCTCCGAACATCTCGGCTTCGTTTGCGTGCATCTCTTTGCGTATCTCATTAACCGGCGGATAGTACAGGAAGCATCCGACGACGCTAGCTGCGATCAACCCGAGCAGGCTCACTGTGGCGATGACGGAATTGGGTAGTACGATATCGCGTGACCCCTTGGTTTGTGTTGGTTCCACTAAAAGCCATCGCATGGATCTTTGTTGAGGATCGAGCCAATAAAACAAACCACCTATCGACAGGGAGATTCCGAAGATTCCCAATGCGACGATTTCGGCAGGGGTTGCGGATTCGCTGATGACACGCTTCGCGCTGGCCCACAAATCTCCCTCGCCTGCTGAAAACGGGTTGCAGTAGGTGTCGAACGCATGGGTGTGATCTGCAGCTTCGACCCCTTTTGGACGAAGCGGTCGATCCAGAACGTAGCTCATGGTCAACACGATAGCCATGAGGCAACCGAGCCAAAGGATCGTGGGTCTCCATTGGTAATGTCGGACGATCCACGCGAGTGTCCCAAGATTGACGCCAGTTCCTAAAGTCAAAAGTGCGAATGCGGCAGCGACGGAATTTCCATGCTGAAACATGGATGCGACTTGGACGATCGCAGTCATTGGAGTGATGTATGCCAAGGTCGCCACCGCACTCATCGTCAAGGGAGCCAGTGGATCATCGATCCCTGCGGCATGTTGCAGAACTCCTGCGGGTAAGAGCATGCTGAGAATACCAACACCTAGCAACGCGAGCAGCATGTAAAGAGTCGAAACGCTGAAGGCTTGTTGCACCATCGATAATGACACGGCTGCAATCCGACGCAAGCCATAAGGGGTCTTGGCTATCGGCTCGATGCTTTGTTGGCTATTGGGGAAGAGTCGATCCCAAATAATTCCTAGAATGGTGATCAGAGTTAACGAGCAAATGCAGAAAGAAAAAATAGCTCGAGGATCGCTAAGTGTCAGTCCGTAAAGGACCGAGATCGGATTGAAGAGTGGGGCTGTCAATCCGAAGGCGAGAATCGTACCTCCAGAAATGCCACTGCGCCGCATTTGTTGCATGACCGGAATGACGCCGAGCGAACAGACGGGCAAAAGCATTCCCAGAGCCCAAGCCTGGGGCAACTGCCTCCAGGTATTTCCGCCAAACAACTTGTACGTCCCGTCCCTCCCCAATATTCGCTCGAAGACAGCAGCGACTAACCACCCGACCACAATGGTGGGGCTTGCCGCTACCAACGCCTGTACACTTCGCGTTATTCCACCCCAGATCAGGATGTCCATGGTTGAGTCCTTTTCTGATTTATTGCACGACGTTTTGAGAATCTAGTTCATCAGAAGGCTCTACGGGCTGCAGCGCTCGTAAACGTTCTTGCTCTTTGCGACAAACATCCATCAAGCTACCTACCATTTTTTTTAGAGCTTCCTCTTTGGGGAAGTTACCGATGTCTCCTCCTTGCTCGGCGTGCTGAGTTGCGAGTATTGTCCATTCGGTGGACCACGCATCGATGCGGTAGAAGTCCTCGCGACTTAGGTCGCTATCGGCGGCAAGCACCGGCAACCACTTCAGCAAGTCTGCAACTTCTCGCATCCTAAGTAGTCCCTCGTTGGGCGGTAGCGTACCTCGTACTAACCCATTGAGCCGCTCGGACGCTTGGAAAATTTCCCCTGGCCAATGGGGCGGAAAATGCTCATGCTCATGCTCATGCTTATGCTCACCCCCGTATTCATGTTTTTCTTCGTGGTTTGCTTCGACCTGAATCGGCACGGTTGTCTGTGTGGATGGTCGCTCGGAGCATCCGCTAGCCAAGAACAGGAGCAAGAGAAAAGCACGCTCCAGTCCACAGCAAAATCGTCTCTCAGATCGCATGGTATTGCTCCTTTGTTGCTTGCTCGTGCCGAGTTTCATCAGACTAGCTGAGTTTCGTTCGATGTACGGCAAACGGATGCATTTAAAGTTTTGGAACAGTGACTTCGTTGAGGATCGAAGCGATTGCGGTTTCAGCGGTGGAGGCACCGCTGGCCAAGCGAATGCTGAGCACAGGAATCGCTACGGCTTGGATATCCTCGGGTACTACAAATATTCGTTCTTGTAGCAACGCGTAAGCTTGGGAAACACGTTGCCACTGCAACAATCCGCGGGGGCTCAACCCGAGTGGGAAGTGGCGACTGCGACGGGTGGCTTCCGCGAGATCGAGCAAGTACTCTCGTACCGGTTTTTCGACGGCTACTTGTGTGACGGAGCGTTGCAGTTGACCAAGTTCACCAGGACCTAGTACCTGTTCCGCTTGGACTTCATTCGCGGCGCTACTGGTTCTTGCCAATAACTCCAATTCGCTCGCGCGATCTGGGTAACCGATGCGAAGTTTCATCGTGAAGCGATCGAGTTGGGCTTCGGGCAATGGATAAGCCCCCACACTTTCGATCGGGTTTTGCGTTGCAAGAACGAGAAACGTCGTGCTGAGTGCTTGCGGGATCCCATCAATGGTGACTTGTCTCTCCGCCATGGCCTCAAACAGTGCGCTTTGCGTGCGTGGCGTTGCCCGGTTGATTTCGTCCGCAAGGAGAATATCCGAGAAGATTGGGCCAGCACGGAATTCAAATTCCCTCGTCTTTTGATTGAGGATATTAAAACCAGTCACATCGCTAGGTAGCAAATCTGGCGTACACTGAACCCGCATGAACTTCCCCCCAACACTGCGAGCTAATCCCTTCGCTAATGTCGTCTTTCCTAAACCGGGAAGATCATCAAAGAGAACGTGACCGCGAGCTAAAAGGCTTGCGAGCAAGTACTCCACCACTTGGGGTTTGCCCAACAACACACGATTCAATTCCCGGCGCAATCCATCAACCAAGGGTCGTATTTTGGGAAATGCCATCGGTTGGGTTTCGCTAGGGTTCTCGGAGGTACCACTGTGGTTCTCCGAGGTTGGCGATTGGCTGTAGTTATGCATAGTGTGATTTGATTTGGGATCAAGGTATTACGGCCGATCGCATACTCGCTAGGATCACATTTCGCAGGACGGATGCGACCAGTGCACTATTCTCTGGCTCGATACAACGGAGGCGTTCGGGGCCGTAAGCGACACGATGAACCAGACGGATAAAGCCATCATTGGCCGAGTCGCCTACATCTTTTAATTGTTCCTTTAGCCATTTGCTGACGGTTTTGCTTCGATCGATTCTTTCACCTTGAAACCACATCCTGCAACGAAGGAACCAGAGGCAAAACCTCAATCGTCGCTCGGGCGATATCCAAGAAGTTGGAATCAGCACTACGAGGAGAGAAGAAAAACTCAGAGCGAGAGTTGCAATGCGTCGGCGAAGCCAAATAAGTAACGCAAGGGAGACGACTGAAGAAGCAAATACAAATGGGTGTAAGCGAATCAGATCGCGGAAGGCCCATACCATCTCGATGGCCCATTGTTGCCACGTTCGGTGCTCGCGTGGCATGGGGTAGGTTCCTGATGGCTCAATCGGCAGCCATAGTCCATGCACATAGACTTCCGCCCAGGTATGAAGATCCTCCGGTAGCACTTCTGTTTGACCTGACTTACGGTCAAATCGATCAGGCCGAACAAAAAAACCAGTACTCAACCTTGCCGGAACCCCCATCTGCCGAATCAACACAACAGCAGCGGTGGCGATCAAATAGTCGGTGCCCTTGCCACTGCTGAGGACTTCATCGACCGCGTCAAAGTCGATCTCAGTTTGGTTCCCCTGTTGTTGGAGACCTCCAATCGCTGCATTTGGATTTACTTCGAAGGTTCGCAAGGAGCGAACTAACGATTCGATACGCTGCCAATCGGTAGCGTCCGGTGGTGTTTGATGCTGGACTCGGGCGAGAAATTTCGAT
>JBIJCS010000059.1:0-13760 GCA_044344575.1 Pirellula sp.
CTCAAGTCTGATTCCCCTTTCGTGGTTTTCGTGCCTTTCGTGGTTCCCAATCCGCCACAATCTTTAACCACGAAAGACACAAAAGACACGAACAGAACAGCCCGCATTTTTCCATCCCTGATTTTCTATCCCTGTTGTTCTGTCCCTGACTCTCCGTCCGTATTTCTCAAGTCTGATTCCCCTTTCGTGGTTTTCGTGCCTTTCGTGGTTCCCAATCCTGATCCATCGCGGTTCCTCAACGTCAGCGGACACTAAACGGGGACAGTCGAGGAAGCTTACAAAGGGGGCCGAACTTCCCTTGTCACAGTCGCGTCCACTGCTTCGCAACTCCCCACCTGTCACGAATTACCTCACTTCAATCACCGAACCTCCACCCTCCTCTGCACTTTCCTCACCGCCTCTAGCAAGTCACTTCGACCCGTTGTTCCCTTGGCCAATATGTCAAGCACTCCACCATTAAGACGAGCATGATCCTCCGGCGTTAACATCTTACTCGTTAACACTACAACAGGAACCATCGATAACGTCGGATGATCCCTCAACTTCGACACAAGCTCAAATCCATCCATCTCCGGCATCATCAAATCCAATAACACTAACGCAGGAGCAGAAACCTCCATGCTCGCATACGCCTCCTTGCCATTGCAAACCCTCTCAATCTTCCAACCATCACGCTCAAGAATACGCGTAACCAACTCACTGCTCGCCGGGTCGTCTTCCACCACCAAAATCCGATCCGGATCACTCTTCGGTAACAACCGCTCTAAACAAATCTGCAACTTCGTCCAATCAATCGGCTTCGTCAAACAATCGGTTGCTCCCAACGCCATCGCTATCTCATTGTTCTCCACAACCGATAACAATACCACCGGCGTCATCGCAAGACTCGGATCCGCTTTGATCGCAGCCAATACCTGCCAACCATTCATCTGTGGCATCATCACGTCCAACGTAATGATGTCAGGCTTGTGCGCCCTCGCAAGTACCAATCCCGACTCCCCACTCGTCGCCATGATCACCCGATATCCCTCCTTGGATAAACTGCGACTTATCAAATCCAAAGCGTCCGGATTGTCGTCAATCGCTAGCACGGTCCCACGCAATGCATCCCCGCGTATCACCGGACTTAACACGCTATCTTGCACCGCCACACTTGAGACAGCAGAAGTCACCGTTGGTGTAGATCGCACATTCCTCGGCAACTCCATCGTAAACGTCGACCCATGCCCCAAATCACTGCAAACCCGTATGTCGCCCCCAAGCATTTCGCAAAGCCGACGACTAATCGTTAACCCTAAACCCGTTCCTCCATACTTGCGCGTCGTCGAATCGTCCGCCTGTACAAACGCTTGAAATAACTTCGCAATCTGCTCCGTTGACATTCCGATGCCATGATCCGAAACAGCAAATAATACGTACTCCTCACCCTCGTGCGTACGCGTCGACAACGACAAATCAATCGTACTGTTCTCGGAAAACTTACAAGCGTTCGACAGCAAATTCATCAAACACTGACGAACCTTCATCGAATCACTAAACATCGCACCAAGATCCTTAGGACAACGAACCTCAATCCTGTTGCCATTCTTCGATGCTATCGGCTCCATCGTCGAAACAATGTCCTGAACTAACTCCTCGATCAAAAATGACTCGTGATGCATCGTCATCTTCCCAGACTCAATCTTGGACAGATCCAATACATCGTTGATCAAAGCCAATAAATGCTTACCCGCATTGCGAATCTTGCTCAAATCCGACGCGATCTCCTCAGCGCTCATCGCCCCAACATCTTCTATCAACATCTCCGAATAACCCAAAATCGCATTCATCGGTGTACGCAACTCATGACTCATATTCGCGAGAAATACCGTCTTCGCACGACTAGCCTCCAAAGCCTGATCGCGAGCTACGATCAACTCCGTATTCATCCTCTCGTTCTCGTGCTCAACACGCAGACGCTGCAAACTCATCCCCAACTGATTGCCAACCGAACACAGAAAACGTTCCCATCTCTCCGTCCATCGAGAATCCGTTTCTCCAACCTCTAAATCGATCCGACCCACCACACGCTCCGAGATACAAATCGGTATCGAGAACTTCCCTCGAACCGACCCTTGTTCACCTCCCCGAGTTTCCCCACTACTCACTCCACCGACAGAAAGCTTACCCCGTTGCGCCTCGATCGTCTCAGGCAACCAAGATATCTCATACCCTCGCGCACCCAAACTCGCAGTCGATACCAATTCCTTAGCTACCTGCTCAATCAACCGCGATTCTATCAACTCCCGTTGCATCACCAAGTCTAACCGCGTCTGCAAATCAAGCTCCTCTCCACGACGCACTAACTTGGCCTCTCGCTCCTGTGCCTCCTCCAACGCAGCTAACAACTCCGCTGCATAAGCATTGGCATCCGCCAACGCAAGCACCTTTCGTTGCAACTCTGCATTCGCCAAACGCAGGCGTTCCAATTCCTCATGCAGACCACCGTCGGATTCTTTACTCATAGAACTGCAGTACCAAATCACGAAACAAACACATGTCGCTAAATAAACACAAGAGGTTAAATAAACAACGTAACCTTCGACTTCGCTGCATCCTCCAAATAAGTCGCAACGCCTCCATAATCAATCCCTGGCAACAACTCCTCACGAGTCACCCCCATGACTCCCATCGACGTCTCGCAAGCTACCATGCGAACTCCCATCTCTTGCGCCATCGCAATCATCGAAGGCAACGTCGCGATGTTGCGTTGCTTCATCAAATGCTTGAAAAATATCGGGCCAGCTCCACCCATATTCATCCGACTCGTCGGAACACTCGCTGGCCCCTTTGGCATCATCGCTGCTACCATCTTCTCGCCAATCGACTTGCCCGAATACTTCTTGCCCACCCGCAACGCATTCAGCCCCCAAAACGTAAAAAACATCGATACCTCCATCCCCATCGCGACCGATCCCAATGCAATAGTGAATGCTCCAAACAAAGGATCCATCTCCCCCGAAAATACAACCATCGTCGTGCGATCCTCCGGCACGTTCCCACCCCCCTGCTTCACCATCCCACGTAACGCTCGCAACTCCTCCTCGACTCCCGCTAACCGCTTAGTTACCTCCTCCTGAACGCAACGCTCAACCAATCGCTCTATCTCTGAATTGTCCATACATCCCCCCTTTCTAACTAGCTCGCTTCTCTATCGTTGCTCTCTGCACACCCGATTCTTCCTGAAACTCGATAATCGCATGCCCCATCTTCCTAACCCAAGCCTCAATATCGCTCTGAAACGAAGGGTCCGAAGCCTGAACGCTCAAATAATCCCCAACAGGCATCTCCTTCATCGCCCGCGAAATCCTCACGATAGGCATCGGACAACTCAACCCCTTACAATCCAACTCAACCGTCGCCATCACCCTACTCCAATCCTTAATGATTCCGTACAACAACCCACCATTCCGCAATCACCAGAGTACGTCCTCTAAAAGACACCCCTTCGCCGCAGCCCCTAGAGTGTAGAACGACCTACTCCGTTTTGATAGATAACCGTTTCACAAAATAGGACGTTCATCAGACAGAACCGGAACATCAGAGAAACAGAACAGGTAAATCATGCCACCCGCAAAACCTCGAACCGAACGCCCCCGGAGATACAATGAGGCACAGGATCTCCAGACACCAAATTTCCTGATACCACACTTCCTAACGCCAAATTTCCTAAACAGCCATAAATTTCTCCTCAAGCATCTCCTTCGTTACACAAAACACCCACACCACCACCTACAATCTCTACACGCCGTTCCCGCAATCCCTTTTGCCTTGCAACCAGACAAGTCCAACCGTCGATTATGGTAAGCGACTCCCTGAGCTTTCGCCTGCAACGCTGGATAGGTATCGCAGCCGGACTCGTCTTCGCCGCAACCCTTGCTCTCGTCTATTTTGCTTCCGCACGAGTGCTTACCGCACAAGCCGACGCAAAGTCCATGAACTCCGTCTGGAACAGTGTCTATCGCCTCGACGACCTCATCCTACGCACTTCTCTGATCCCCAAA
Organism: Pirellula sp.; assembly: GCA_044344575.1. Lineage (GTDB taxonomy): Bacteria > Planctomycetota > Planctomycetia > Pirellulales > Pirellulaceae > JBKCUI01. The sequence continues at coordinate 4,044 of JBIJCS010000059.1, forward strand.
CTTACCGCCATCCGGCAACAACTACATGGTGAATCCCCAGATCCAACCATGAATAATTACCTGCAATCGGTACTGGGATCCCTCCCCGAAAAAGATGCCTTCGGTATCTACATGGCCTACGAAAACCTCGACTACAGAGAACCAAATGCCATGCCTTGGTTCGACCGAAACCACGCCCCCCAACGCACACAAGTCCACTACGACTACCACGCCGGCGAATACGAATGGTACAACGGCCCAAAAAACTCCCGACGACTCTATATCACCGAACCCTACTACGATGACGGTGGCTCGAATATCGGTATGGTCAGTATCACCTACCCGTGTATCAGTAACAACGGAAAATTTATCGGTACCGCTGGCCTCGATCTCGCTCTAGATCGAATCCGCGAAATCGTCAACCAACTCGACTTCAACTCGGAAACCGTCTTCCTCGTCAGCCGCAACGGTCGAATCGTCTCCCACCCCAACGAAGCTTTAATGCTCGGCGAAAAAGGACCCGGTGCTAGAATCGATGATCTACCCGATGGCACTGCAACCCTATCCGATTCTGCCGGTATGAAAATTCTTCGCATCCACGGAGAAGATCGCCGTATCTACTGGGTTACATCGGCTACCTCCGGCTGGAAACTCGTTCTCAACGTCTCGAACACTACCATCCTGGCTCCCGTTCGAACTCTCGCCCTCCAAGTTAGCCTACTCTCCGCCACCGCCCTCCTCGCAATGCTCTCCCTCCTCGCATGGATCGCAAGGCGAACCATCGAACCAATCCTCGCACTCACCAAACTCGTAAACCAAACCTCCCAAGGAAACTACCAGTCATCACAAATCCAATCACTCGCCTCACGAAATGACGAAATCGGAGTTCTATCGCACGCCTTCTCACAACTACACACCGAAATCGAACGCCGTGAATTCCAACTCCAATCCTGGAACCAAAAACTATCCGAACTCGTCGCCGAACGAACCCAACAACTGCAAATTGCTCTCGATGACGCGGAATCATCGAAAACCCAAGCCTTGCAAGCCAGCAAAATCAAAAGCGAATTCCTCGCTAACATGAGCCACGAACTTCGCACCCCCATGAACGCTATCATCGGATACAGCGAAATGCTCATCGAAGAACACGCACAGTCCACCACACACAAAGAAACCATCGAAGATCTACAAAAAATCCAATTCGCAGGAAAACATTTACTCAATATCATCAACGATGTTCTTGATCTCTCCAAAATAGAAGCCGGACGTATGACCCTCTACCTCGAAGACATCGAGGTAGAAAAACTAATCCATGAAATCGAAAAAACTGTTCAACCACTCTTCCTTAAAGGCAACAACAAGTTCAAAACACATTGCCAACCAAACCTCGGCTCTATCATCAGCGATCAAACCAAAATCCGTCAAACACTCTTTAACCTATTAAGCAACGCTGCCAAATTCACCCAAAACGGATCCGTTGACCTCTTCGTTCATCGCTCCGATAACGCGATCTCCTTCACCGTCCAAGATTCCGGAATCGGTATGGATGAATCACAAATCTCAAAACTCTTCGAACCATTTACCCAAGCAGATGCTTCCACAACCAGAAAATACGGCGGGACAGGCCTAGGTCTCACCATCTCCCAACACTTCTGCGAAATGCTCGGCGGCTCGATCTCTGTGACAAGCAAAATAGGACAAGGCTCCAGCTTCCATGTCAATATCCCAACACATTCCATCGATCCAAACAATATTCAACGATCAACTCAACCACCGACTCAAACAACAACTCCTTCGACTCGACAACTCTCCATCTCCTCAAACAATCTACCCACAGTCGTCGTCGTCGACGACGATCCAAATATCGTCGACCTCATCGCGAGATTCCTCAACCGAGAAGGCTACCAAGTCATACCCATCCATGACCCAAGATCTGCTGTCACAACCATTCAAACAACCCAACCCATCCTCGCCATCATCGACCTGATCCTGCCCGGTACCGACGGATGGGCCCTCCTCCGCCAACTCAAAGAAAATCCCCCCACCCAGTCAATCCCCGTCGTCATGATCTCTATCACCCCAGACCAACAAATGGGGGTTGCACTCGGTGCTCTCGACTTCCTCCCTAAACCTATCCAATGGCCACGACTCCTAACCATCCTCCACTCCCTCGAACACAAAGAACCTAACAAGCCAAAATCTGCTCTCATCGTCGAAGATGACCCGCAAACCGCCGAACTGACACAAAGAACCCTCGAAAAATCCCACTGGATAACCTCAATCGCACCCAACGGGAAAATGGCACTCGAAGCCCTCTGCATCGCAATACCCGATCTAATCCTCCTCGATCTGATGATGCCCGAAATGGACGGCTTCGAATTCCTCTGCAAAATGAACCAAAACCCCAACTGGACTCATATCCCCGTCGTCGTCCTAACCGCGATGGACCTCGATGACTCCCAAGAACAATTTTTCAAAGAACGCTCTATCACCATCCTCAAGAAAAACGGCTTAGCCTTCGACCAACTAATGGTCTATTTGCGAGATCATATCGAACTACTACAATCCCAACCCAATATGAAATCAAGCTGCACGGACAAGGCTCACAATGACGCGAATACTCCTAGTTGAAGACAATGAAATGAACCGCGATATGCTCTCGCGCCGACTCGAACGCAGAGGATTCAACGTCCTACTCGCTGTCGATGGAAAACAAGGGATCGATATGGCCGTCGAACAACTCCCCGATCTCATCCTCATGGATATGAACCTCCCGATCATCGATGGCTGGGAAGCCACTCGCACACTCAAAGCAAACCCAACCACAAAAACCATCCCTGTCATCGGATTAACCGCTCACGCAATGTCCGGCGACCGCGAGAAATGCCTCGCCGCAGGTTGCGACCAATACGACACAAAACCGATCGACTTCGAATCTCTCCTCGAAAAAATCCAAAGCCTCCTGAAAAACAACTCCTAAGACCCACATGCAACCCGACCACTCACAACTCGAAAATACTCTCGCCCAAATTCGCCACGATCTGAAAACACCACTCAACCAAATCCTCGGTTACAGCGAACTTCTCCTCGAAGAAGCCGATTCGTCCAACCCCCCAAACCTATCCAAAGATCTCCAACGCATCCGCTCCGCATCAAAAACACTTCTAAACCTACTGAACGACCAAGTCACCTCTGGATTCATCTTCGCAACGCATAACCAGCAAACCACCCACCCTCAAGACACTTCCCCTCTAGCCAACAATCCATCTCACCAAACTCTCGAAACCCAATTCTCGAAGAACCCAGTAAATTCCAATACGCAGCTTCCTAATGGACATATACTCGTCGTCGACGACCAACAATCCAACCGCGAAGTTCTCTCTCGAATGCTCGTCGCGTCCGGTCTCCGTGTTACACAAGCCCAACACGGAGCAGAAGCCATCGAAATCCTTAGAACCACTCCTACAGAAATCGCGCCTCCAATCGATGTCGTCCTCCTCGATGTCATGATGCCTGTCCAAGACGGTTACGCAACCCTCGTCGAAATCAAATCCGACCCCATTCTGCGCCATATCCCCGTCATCATGATCTCCGCCCTCGATGAACTCGATTCCGTGATTCGATGCATCGAAATCGGTGCCGAAGACTATCTCGCTAAACCCTTTAACCCCACTCTCCTCAAAGCTCGACTCGGTGCCTCACTCGAAAAGAAACTTCTACGCGACGCCGAACAAACCCACCTACTTCAAATCGAATCCACCCAAAAAAGACTATCGAAAGAACTCGACGACGCCGCAAAATACCTCTGCTCACTTTTCCCTTCGCCAACTCAATCCCCACTGCAAGTCGACTGGAAACACCAACCATGCTCCGAACTCGGCGGCGATGCTTTCGGTTACCACTGGATCGATGAAGAACACTTCGCAATCTATCTACTCGATGTATGCGGTCACGGCGTCGGAGCCTCTCTCCTCTCCGCATCCGCGATCAACGTGATCCGCAACGGCTACCTCCCCGTCGCAGATATGAGACAACCCAACCAAGTTCTCGCGGCAATCAATGATATGTTCCTAATGGAACGTCAAAACAACATGTTTTTCACCCTCTGGTACGGCGTCTACAACCGCTCCACCAAAATCCTCAACTACGGCGGTGCCGGACACCCAGACGCAATCCTAAGAATCCCCACCGAACAAGGCACCAAACTTGAAAAACTACCCTCCACCGGCCCACTCGTCGGAATCATGGAAGGTATGGACTACGACCAACTGTCAATCCAAGTCCCAGAAAAGTCCGCTCTCATCGTCCTGAGCGATGGATGCTTCGAAGTCATCCAACAAGACGGTAGCATGATGGATACCACTATCTTCGATTCCTACCTCCAAAACTCCGCTACCGATCCCGACGCCCTCGAAAACTGGTTCATGCAATGCCAACACCGCCGAGGTGACGAAATCCTCGACGATGACTTCACCCTCGTTCGAGCACGCTTCTAATCCACTCCCAACAAACCACTAAATCCCAACAGTCGATAACAAACGATCTGCCCCCCAACGTACTACATCCTGCGTCGGTAACCCTGTCTCCGCCTCCGTTCGTTCCACCTCATAGCGAGCTTCCGCATCCGTCAATCCATGCGTGTTGAGCACAATACTCACCACCTTTACCGGTGCCAACGCTCCACCTGCGCAAGCAATACTCTCGTACATCGTAACCACGTCGCGCAGTGCCGGTATCTTTACCCATCGAAAATCCCGCAAATGATGCATCTGCGCCCGATGCACCAACACCAAATGCGTCGGCTGCGATCCTCGCAATAACGGCAACGTCGCTGTCGACGCAGGATTGAGCAATGACCCCTGCCCCTCAATAAACACTACCTCCCGATCCTTCGCACAAGCCACCAATTCTTGCTGAACCGCACCCGATGCAAAATCCACTCGTATCGCATCCAACGGGATCCCATCCCCCTCCAACATCACTCCCGTCTGACCCGTCGCCATGAACTTCGACCGTATCCCACGCCCTTCCGCCGCTCGATGAAATGCAAGCGCCGCAGACATCTTGCCAATCGACATGTCCGTCCCGACAAACAACACCCGCTTGCATCCCAGCAACCTCGATAATCCCATCCCAGATACCAATCCCGCTGGCTCCCGGCGTATGTCCCATATCCATCGCCCAGCCTGAACATGCGGCGCTAATCGCTCATCTTCCGATAACGATGTATGCAATCCATTGAGAATGTTCAATCCACCCCGCAATGAATCCTGCATGTCCGGTATCCAATCCTCCGGCAACCTCCCACCCAATGCCGCTAACCCTAATGCCAACGTCTGAGGACCAAATGCCAACGCCTCTCGTGCTGTGGCAACAATCGGGATCGATCGCTCCAACGGTATCCCCGTCAACTCAGCAAGATCACCACCAGCACTCTCCGCATCAATCACCACTACCACCCGCTGTGGCGCAAACCTGATCAACGCTAAACCCGTCTTACCATGTATCCCCTTGATCCCACCATGTAACAAAATAGCCAACCGATCATTCGCGTCATACTGTGGATGCCTAGGCATGCGTTACTCCAAGTCCCGGTAAATGGTTATTCACAAGAAAGCCGTCTTCCAAATGACAGCCACGATAAGGATCATCCCGCAAATTCAAATGACTGTCTAAATCAATGTAATCTACTAAAGCACCAAGCTGATTCGCTGCCGTATTTCCCAACACCGTTTGCGAATAACACCCCAACATCACCCGCAACCCATGCGATCGAGCCGTATGAACCATTCGCAACGCTTCACTCATACCACCACACTTGAGCAACTTTATGTTGATCCCACTGCAACATTCCGACAGCCTCGGGATGTCCTCCGATGTACGACAACTCTCATCCGCCATGATCGGTATCCCCGCACCACGATGCACCGCCCGCAAACCCTCAATGTCATCCGGATGCGTCGGCTGCTCAATATGATCCACCCCACGCTCACCCAACCAATAAGACATCGCTATCGCTTCCTCCACACTCCAACCACCATTCGCATCCACACTCCGATGTATCCCCTCCGGCAAAACCTCCTCAAGCCCCCGATACATCGCTTGATCCGCCTCAATCCCACCCGATGAACCCATCTTTACCTTCACCGCTCGCAATGTACCCAACTCCATCCACTGCATCCATCGACCCTTCGCACTCTCAGCACTCTGAATCCCTATCGTCACCGATGTCGGTACCCGCGATCGACTCGATAATCCCAACATACGCCAAGTCGGTATCCCTCCCACCTTCCCAACCCAATCCCACAACGCCATGTCGATCCCAGAACGAACACTCGATGCTATCCCCTCTTGAACCATTCGCTCGCCAATCAACTCGCGATCCCAAACCGAATAACCCGACAATACCCCCGCAGCTCTCACTAACTCACTGCCTAAATACTCTGAACTCTGCACCGATCCAGGAATCGAAAACTCTGCCGCCTCCCCTATCCCCACCACTCCATCGCTCTCAACCAAAATCTCCCAATTGCTCGATCCCGATTGCACACCGCGACTAATCGCTAAAGCCACCCGCTTGTGTACCTGAAATTCACGATAAAGAATCTTCAACGTTCCACCCCTTAAACATTCGCCCCAACCTACCGACTTACCATCCATCGGTGCTTGCCAATCCGAGGTATTTCAAACTCCTCCCCAACCACCCGCCAACCATTCGCAGCGTAGAAACCCACCGCACTCTCCCTCGCCTTACACCACAAGATCCATCCCCGCTGAGCCGCTACGCCTGCCACATGCGCCAACAGTCTACTCCCTATACCACGACCCTGACAACTACCAACGACCGCCATCCCACGCAGTTGCACATAAGGGCTCCCACTACCGCAGTCCTCTATCCCACTCCCCGCCGGACTCTGACCCGGAGGTAATAACGTCAAACATCCCACCGGCTCCCCATCCATCACTCCAACGAAATGCGTCGTCCCCGCAAACTCATCCCCCGGAAATAACGTCTGCTCATATGGCAACCCCAACGGTTCCCGCAACACAACATAACGCAACAATCGAACACGCTCAATGTCCGTCAAACCACTCGATTCATCAATAGCAAACCCCTCAAAACCAACGCCAACATCCCCTCGCTCCACAGACATGCTTCCCACCCCCCAATTCTCCTACCCATTACCGATCAAACCCCTTTCTAACGGCCAGGTATCGGACGCCATTGACCCGTCCGCGTCGGATTCCCCTGAAGCCCCCCAGGAACCTCATAAGGCACAGAAGACAATCGTCCAGCCGGTCCAGGCTGCACATCCGGTAATCCACCCCCACCAATCCGCCGAGTTGTCAAATCACCCTCCCCAACCTCAACTCCCCCACGACTCGCCATCCGACTACCACCCGCTCCACCCTGCAACCTAGCCAACGCCCTCTCACTCTCCCCCAACCGCTGCTCCAACTGATAATTCCGCTTCTCTAAATCCTCCGCACGCTTCTTCTGACTGCGAAACTCCGACAATAATCGCTCACTCTCCACCTGATACTGCCGCATCGCCTGATTCCCCGGCCACTGCTGACAACCCGTCAACGAAATCACTAGTATCCCCACCCAACCCATTCGAGTTACCATCGTCCCATACCCCCGCCCCTCTCCCAGCTTCTTGGCTTCCGGCATTCCCTCGCCTCCTCCCTCAACTCCAAAACCCCTCCCACATACACCCCTCTTACCATCTTCCTACACACCAAGTGAAGCTCACTTTATGCAACCACCCCCCAACCTCAAACCTGACAACTCCTTACCCCAGAGTTTCTAACCCCAAGCACCCCAGGTTCAACCCAAGAATCACAACAAATGCGATCAAACAAGCAGAATGCTTGCAAAAGAAAAAACCCATCCTTGGGAAACATGTCCATCCGTCGAAACGCTAGTGACTACCATCCCCCTCACGCCACTTCATGCAACGCAAATCAAGAAATTCGTCCCTAGACCCCACAAGATATCGAGTCGAAAGAGTTTTGGAAGCACCCTACCAAACTCACACTGAAATTACCCCTTGAGCAAGATGCATTGACTACCAAAATCACTGCAAAATCACACCGATCTTCATCCGAAAAAATCAAAGGCTCCCCACAAAACTACATCCGATCCACTACACCTATCCCCAATAACTCCAATCCCTGTCGCAACGTCTTGCCAACCACCGATGTCAATCGCAACCTCGACAAAGCCTCATCCTGCGTCGATGCATTGAGCACCGAACACTGATCGTAAAAACTACTGAACAATTTCGCTAAATCGTATAAATACTCAGTAATCAAATTCGGAGTATAGTCCACCATCGATTGATGCAACATGTCCTCAAATCGTACCAAATGCAACCCAAGCGACACTTCAGACGCATGCTCTAACACCACCCGATGCCCCCCCCAACAATCACTCCCCCACCCCTTATCCTCCGCCTTGCGCAAAATACTCTGGATACGCGCATACGAGTACTGAATGTACGCAGATGTATTACCATCCAACCGAACCATCTTCTCCATGTCAAACACGTAATTGCTCGTTCGATTGTGCGATAAATCAGCATACTTGATCGCTCCAATTCCCACCGTCTCCGCAACCCGCCGCTGCTCCGTATCATCCATCGACACCCCCGCCCCCGTCGTCGGATCACACACAACCTCCATCGCCCGTGCTACCGCTTCGTCTAACATCGACTCCAACCCAACCGTACTGCCAGATCGCGTCTTAAACGGCTTGCCATCCGATCCCATCACCGTCCCAAAACTGATATGCCGAAAGTCTGTCTTGCTATACCCCAACCGCTCCAATACCGCAAACAACTTCTTGAAATGCTCTCCCTGCCGGTGATCCACGACATACAACGAAACGTCCGGAGCAAATTCCCGCTCCCGAAACATCGCTGTCGCCAAGTCCGTGGTCGCGTACAAGTACGCTCCATCCTGCTTCTGCACAATCATTGGCGCATCAAAACCCTCTAAAAACACACAAACCGCCCCATCGCTCGATACCGCCATCGACTTGGAAAACAACTCCTCAACCACCGACGGTAACATGGCATGGTAAAAACTCTCCCCATACTCATAGTCGAACTCAACACCCAACCGTCGATACACACTGTGTATCTCATCTTTACAATTGGGCAAAAAGGAATGCCACAATCCCAAGTTCTCCTCGTCCCCTCGATGCAATGCCGCCGTCTCCGCTAACACCTTCTCATAGATGTTCTCATGTAATTGCGATTCGCGCATCAATTCCTTATCCCCCTGCGCTGCCTCCAACTTCCGCTGCACACTCGCTAACTCCTCCTTCGCTGCCTCCACCCCCCTGTGCGCTCCAACCAACTCCTTGTGCACCTTCTTGTCATTCGGTGCACCTTGCACCTTCTGCTCGACCAACTTCAACCGCTGCTGCGCCTGCTCCACATCCCGCTCTAACTTCTCTAAACTACTCGCCGCCTCCTGATATCCACTGATCCCCTGCACCTTGCGATACAACCGACTCAACTCCCCCACAGGATTCTTCGTGTATTGCTCCACATCTCGAAAGTGCTTGTACCCATAAATGATCATCCCAAACTGCGTCCCCCAATCACCCAAGTGATTATCGGTGATCAACCGATGACCCAAAAATCGCATCACCTTGCTGATCGCGTCCCCAATCACCGTCGAACGTATGTGCCCCACATGCATCGGCTTGGCCACATTCGGCGATGA
>JBIJCS010000469.1:0-4004 GCA_044344575.1 Pirellula sp.
CTTGCAGGATGTCGTTTCCATCGCCACCAAAAAGCGTATCGTTTCCAGATCCACCACGAAGTACGTCATCGCCATCTCCACCAGCGATTGTTATCCCCACCCCCGTCCAGGAACTCGCATCAATCGTGTCGTTTCCAGCGTTGGCGGTGATGGTGATCGAGGAGACCGAAGATGCGACAATCGCTTGCTCACCTGCCAACGTGCCATTGGTATCGATGGCACTCACCAAATTCCCACCAAGGGGTAAATTGTGCTGAAAGTGACCGCTTGAGGATACGGATATCACGACCCCGTCGTCACTTGCATCACCCGTCAACGTAATCGAGTTCCCACTGCTGGCAATTGAAAAAGCCAACGGACGACGCCCCTCGAGACACTCAACCACCAACGCGCGGCGAAAGGCTTTTCTCGCCCGAAATCTCCTCGATACAAGCCGCCCATAGATTCCCACAACCCTGTTTTCCAACGATCGGAGCATTTGAAAAACTTCTGTAATTCTCATCTTCGTTTCTAATCCTATTGTCTAACTAGACTTTTCGTTGGCTACTGTGGAACGCTTCCCCCACTTACCTCGAATCCGTAAAAAAACACTCTCTCAGATTCGATCTTGAGAATTTTTCAAGAAATATTTTTCTCATAACCCATCTCTCTCTCTAGCGAACGGCTATATTGCTTTCTCCACTCTTCAGCCAGTCCCTTGTGCCCAGGAGACCCACCCTAGTGAGCGTCCTGACCAAAGTAATTGATCATTCTCAGATCATCTTCCATGAGATCAATCACCCCGTGATGACTCCCTCTGAAGCTGTTTCGACTGAGAAAAAGAAACAGCGAAATATCCGTCTGAAAGAATTCCCGGGCATCACTGCACTAGTGACGAAAATTCGAGATGGGTACTCCCCAAACCCCAATTCCCAAGATCACCAACTTCTCGAACGTGTCTACCAAGAAATACGTTCGATCGCTAATCAAGCTTGGCTGCGCGAAAAAGCTGGCGGCATGCAAGTCTCCGATCTAGTCAATGAAGCTTGGCTACGCATCATCAAACGTAAACGCGATCGGAAACCATGGCAAAGCCGCACGCACTTCTTCAATACCGTCGCAAAAACAATGCAACAAGCCATCATCGATGAGCTTCGACGCCACTTCGCGGATAAACGTGAAGGTCAGTTTAAGCGAGTCCAGGTGGACCTGGATAGTATCTCACAAGATTACCGATCTGAAGAAATCCTCGCCATTTCTGAAACCTTGTCACGTCTCGAACAACATGATCCCGAAGCGGCTACGATTGTCCGCATGAGATTCTTTCTCGGGTTGAAGATGAGTGAAATTGCTTCAATCCGTAAATGCTCCGTTCAAGACGCCAACAAACTTTGGATCTACGGTCGCACTTGGATCAAATCCTCAATGAATGCACAATCCGTCAGCTAGGCATACCGTGCTCCTTCAATCTCTAAAAAACTTTTCGATAACCCCTGCGTTATTTGCTCCTCATCGCCCGAGGTAGAAGCTTCCATGAGAAGCTTGGGCACGAATAAAATAGCGCGGCTCCACGAACCAAGAAATGAAACAATCAGATCTCTTTAACGAACTCATTGAAATCACTGACTTACAGCAAAGAGAGCAGCGAATTGCTGAAATAGCACAAACTCACCCAGAGCTTGCTGCGGACCTGAGCTCAATGCTCGAAAGCTTTACACCCAACGAAACCTTTCTTGAAGAAAGTATCCCAGAGATAATCGTTAAGCCCGGATACGAAATGATCGGTGAGAAAATCCGGAGTATCAAAGCCCCCAACCAGCAAACCGCGAATACTCCCGTCGTTTCGAATCGACCATCACCTGATGATACCAGAACCCCCCACACAATTGCAGGTTATGAGATTCTCTCGCCAATCGGTTTCGGTGGCTCGGCAATGGTTTACCGAGCTTTCGATCCTTCGATCGAGAAAACGGTCGCACTCAAGGTCTTGCACTCAGGTCAAGGAAATACGGATGTAGCCATCGCTCGCCTGCAAAAAGAAGCCCGAGCGATGGGGCGGATCAAACATCCCAACGTTGTCGAAGTCTATCGTGTCGAGATACAACCGATCCCGTTTATCGCCATGGAGTATGTTGAAGGCCAATCGCTCGAGAGCTTTCTAAACCGAAAGGGTAAACTCTCGCTAGCTGCATTCTCGCAAATTGCAATACAGATCCTGAGGGGCATCCAAGCGGCACACGACCAGGGATTAATACATCGCGACCCAAAACCAGCTAACATTCTTTTAACAAACACCGATCCGCCAGTCGCTAAAATCACTGACTTTGGAATTGTTCGGCGGGAAAATGATAGACGAGAGACGCTTCATGGCTCCGTCGTGGGAACCCCTAGGTACATGTCTCCCGAGCAGGCAGACGACAGAGTCATCACTTCCAGAAGTGATCTATTCAGTTTGGGTAGCGTCTTCTATGAAATGCTCTGCGGTGAATCTCCGTTTAGAGCAGAGAGCCACCTCTCGGAAATGAAAGCAGTGCTTCGCAAGAAACCTGCTTCGATGAGATTATTTCGGTCAGACATCCCGTCAAAACTGGAATGGGTTATCCGCAAAATGCTTGAGAAGAAGGCCAATAAACGCTTTCAATCTGCGACCGAAATCCTCAACGCACTTCAGTCATTGCAATTGGAACAGACACAGCAACTGCGAACACCGATGCCGATGCCTCTGCAAAGCTCTTGGACTTCATCTCTCGCATTCGCTGCTGTTTGTGCAATTGCTGCGGGGCTACTTTTACTGTTTGTCCTTTTAAATACATCGCCATCTCCGAAAATCCAATCTTTGCAACCTGATGTCGCCGCAGTGCCGCGGATCGAGGATAAGAAGCAAAATAACTTTGATACCGTCGACAGCAAAGCGGAAGTCCCGCAATCAGTAGCCGAAACACGAGCAGAAACAATCGATCATCCTTGGGTTAAGCAGTTGCGAATCCCATTCTCTGCGGGGGTCGCAAAAGACTATCAACGACGCTGGGCAGATGCTTTGGGCATTGCCGTGGAAGTACAAAATCAGTTTGGCATGCCATTCGTTTTGATTCCGCCTGGGGAATTCATCATGGGGTACACCAAGGCAGAATTAACAGATGCACTACGTAAGGCAGACGGAGATGCCGAGAAGGAAATCATTCTTTCTGCCTCAAAACCGACGCTTGTTCAGATTAGTTTTCCCTTTTACATCAGTAAGTACGAGATCTCCGAAGCGGAGCGATTTCGAGTGTTATTAAGTGATCACTCCGGTCCGTCCGTACTCGACCTTGAGAATTCGCCTGCTCTCCCACGCAAGCGTGATGAAGATCGTCCCGTGACGAAAATTCCATGGGGTGAAACCAAGTCGTTTTGCCAAAGGCTCAATGAACTTACGGGCCTATGCTCATCACCCCACCCGATCACTCGCGAGCAATTGGGATTCGGGCGCTACCGCTTACCAACGGAAGCTGAATGGGAATGGGCTGGCAGAGCAGGACGCGCAGGAAAGGATATCGCCGATCTAAAAAAATTTGAAAAGGAAGTATGGGCGGTTGAAAACCCTGAAAGAAGCGTTCATCCACGTGGACTCAAAGAGCCGAATCCATTTGGCTTGCATGACATGCTGGGTAACGCACAAGAGTGGTGCTTAGACAACTTTGCTCCGGAGTACTTCGCAGGAAATACGCAAGATGAACCGGTACTAGTGAATCCTCTGGCAACAACGGACCACGCACACTTCAGTAAAGGGCATATCCTTCGTGGAGGAGCATTGATTTTTGATCGAAGGATCAACAGTTTCACGTCTAGACAATATCGCGACGAATATAGCACTAGTTGGTTCACTGGGTTTAGGATCGTTCTACCGATCGAACCGGAAGCGATTGAAAAATGTAAGCTTGAACTGTAAAGTCGCGGAAAAACAGGATGCTTGCGCTATCGAGAAGCTAATTGCAGTAGAGCGGGCATCCCTGCCCGCTCTACTACGGTTCGTCGCTTGGTAGAGT
>JBIJCS010000470.1:0-4003 GCA_044344575.1 Pirellula sp.
CGCAACGCTCATTGATGCCCGAGGGATTCGAAACCACTCTCACCCCTGAGGAGATCGCAGCGATTGTAAGCTTTCTAAGAAGCAGTTCGCAGGATCGAAACTAGCCGGTCCTTACACTTGGCTTTTTTACAACTCGAAGCGACTGGCGCGATACCCCGGGTGGCTGGGTTCAAAAAGCTCGGATTTCCAAGTCGCTCCGATGCCGGGGACTTGGGGTAACTCCATGCTCCCCTGCTCTACCCCAAGCGTTTCTTCGATCAAGTTTGGATAGAGGGTTGCGATGTGTGCACGTACTGTTTCTTGGTATGCCACACCGCTGTTGCAACCAGCGATGTGTAGCCCAGATAGCAGTGTCATCGGCCCGGTGCAATCGTGCATCAAGGTAGGGACGTTGTGGTGTTGTGCAAGTTCGGCTATTCGTTTTGTTCCCGAGATTCCACCGGCCCAAGTTGGATCGATCATGATCATATCTGCGGCCCCGGCTTCGAGTACACGGCGGTAGGTATCTGCGGTAACAAGCATTTCACTCACTGCGATCGGGATGTCGACACTCTTACGAAACTCAGTCATCGTATGTACGCAATCTGGGCGTAATATATCTTCAAGCCACAACGGGTTTACTTCTTGCATCGCATGGGCGATTTGTCTTGCTGCACCCAAAGAAAAGAACCCATGTCCGTCGAGCATCAATTCGATCGCATTTCCCAGGGCATCGCGGATCTTTCGAAATGGTTCTAGGCCTTCGTCAAGATCTTTTTGGGAGAGTAGTTGGCCGCCGCTACGACGATAGACGGCATCGAACGACCATAACTTCATGGCGGTATATCCCGCGTCCAAGAGTTCTTGAGCTAGTTCGACCGGTTGATGAACGCTCGACCAATTGTCTTCCAAAGGTCCAGGTCGCCCTGGGTCTCCATGCCCGGGCCAACCGGATGCGCTAGGTATTTTGGTGTTGGTGCGTCCATAACTTGGTCCTCCACTGCTGTTGTAAACACGGATTCGATCACGAACAGGTCCACCTAGCAGTCGCCAGATCGGTTCGCCTCGGACTTGCCCCGCAATGTCCCACAACGCCAGATCGACGGCGGACAATGCCCTTAGCTCTGCTCCCGTACCTGCAAAAGCGATCATCCGTTCGTACAAAAATCTCCAATGGCTTTCGATCGCTAGGGCATCGGCTCCGAGAAGGCGCGGCGCAAAGAAGTCGTGAATCACGGACGCCGCTGCGGTCGGGATGTAGTAGGTTTCACCCATACCGCTGTACGACTCTCCATCGGTTGATTGAGCGGTGATACGCAAAGCGAGTAGGCCTGGCATTAGGTCGTGAGGAATGGCGGTTTCCAATGCGGTAATTCGTGGGCCAAAACGATACGCATGCTCTTGCGTTGGGCTCGAAGCGCGTTGAGGTAGCGGCTCCCAGTTTCTGTCGATACTCATTGTGCGGCTTGCTCGTTCGCTAGTAGAAATAGGTGTGATTTCAAGCGACCTTGTTCATGCTGAACAAGGTCGAACGTTGGAGGATCTTTTAATTCGTTGAAATTCTGGATAGAACGGAAAGCATTTGTTGATGGAGCGAGGCAGTTGCTGCAGCAATCAAATCCCCACGCCAAATATCAATCTTGCCCCCGGATTGTCCAGAAATCTCCCCTTTGGATTCCTGAAGAATTAACACACCGGCGGCGATGTCCCAGGCATTCAGGCGACCACCCCAATAGCCATCCAAGCGGCCTGCGGCTACATAGCATAAATTCAACGCGGCGGATCCGAGGCGACGTAGCGATCGGCTTTCGAGCAACATCTCCACGAACTGCTGAATCTCTTTGGCATCTCGGTTGAGCTTGGGCGGGAAACTTGCAGCGACTAGGGCTTTAGAAAGGTGTGTGCAACCGCTGGTCTTTAGGGGTGTGCCATTGAGTTGTGCTCCTTGACCATCCACAGCAGAGTAGCATTCTTGTGCAACAGGATCGTAGACGACTCCCAAGACAGGCTGTAGGTCATAGGTCAGTGCCAGGCTTACTCCAAACTGAGAAAGCCCGTGGGCATAGTTGGTGGTGCCATCCAATGGGTCTACGACCCACTTCCATCGCGAATTGCTGTTGTTATCGCGTTGTTTTTGGGAAACTCCTGCCGAGCCTTCTTCACCAAGAAACCCATGTTCTGGGAAGTGACGTGCGATCGCTGACGCAATGGCCACTTGCGCCGCTACGTCGGCATCGGTGACTAGGTCCTTCTCCGATTTCTCTCTCAATTCAAAAGTGGATCGCATTTGTACGAGAATTGCTCCTGCGTTTATTGCAATGTCTTGTGCAATTCGGCAGGCCTCTGCGAGTTGCAAGCCGTCTTGTGGGAAGGTGGGGCGATTATTGATCGATTCGTTTGTCATAGATTTCAGGCGGAGTAATTAGAAAGGTTAGCGGAGTGATTCAGATCTGAAAGCATCTGGGGGCAGTGAAGGGACATCTGTAGGATACCAAGGGGTGCGGAACTGTACGTGTTCAGGCCAAAATCGGTCGAATGATCGACCCTTCGACGTTGGTCAATCGGCGTTGAATTCCGTTATGTTCGTAGGTCAATCGTTCGTGATCGAGCCCTAGCAGATGGAGGATTGTTGCATTGAAATCATAAAGTGGATGGATGTTTTCTACAGCTCGAACGCCGAGTTCATCCGTCGCGCCATGGCTTACCCCCTCCTTGATACCAGCTCCGGTCAACCAGCATGTAAATCCATCCGGATTGTGATCCCTGCCCTTCGCTCCCTTTTGGAAGAATGGCATTCGTCCGAATTCGGTGCACCAGACGACTAGCGTATCTTCAAGAAGTCCTCTGGCTTGCATGTCATCGAGCAAGGCCGCAACTGGTTGATCGAGGATAGACGCATGTACGTCGTATTGAGACTTGAGGTCGCTGTGTCCATCCCAATTCAATTTGCCAGCACTAGCGTATGCACCGTTAAATAACTGAACAAATCGAACCCCACGTTCGATCAAACGTCTTGCCAAGATACAGTTACGAGCGAAGGCTGCTTTGTCTTTGTTGGCTGTATCTTCTGCGCCGTAAGCTCGCAGTACGTGCTCCGGTTCATTGCTAAGGTCGCTGAGTTCCGGAATGCTCATTTGCATACGTGCTGCTAGTTCATAGCTTGCGATCCTTGCAGCAAGTTCCGTTTCTTCTGGATGTTCGTTGAGGTGTTTTTCTTGGAGCCGTTGCAGGTATTTACGAGTCGCCGCATCGACCTTTGGATCGATTCCTGCGGGTGTCAAATAACGGACCGGGGCAGACGCAGAAAGTGTTGTTCCTTGAAAAGCAGCAGGTAGAAATCCTGGCCCCCAATTGTTAGAACCATTTTGCGGTACTCCTCGCGGATCGGGGATAGCAACATAGGCGGGCAAGTCATCGCATTGACTGCCTAACGCATAAGTCACCCAAGCACCCAGACTAGGAAAGCCGTCGAGGTTAAATCCTGTCGAGAGGAAATTTTCAGCAGGACCGTGGGTGTTCGATTTGCTCGTTAGGGAATGCACAAAGGCTATCTTGTCGGTCCACCGAGCCAAATGAGGAATCAAATCGCTTACCCACTTGCCCGTTTGGCCGTGCTGGCGAAAGTTGTATTGGGGGCGAGCAAGATTACCCGCAGGTCCTTGAAAGGTTACCGAAGGGCCCCCCGGTAATGGGCGATCATCCCATTGAATCAACTTCGGTTTATAGTCCCATGTTTCCAGCTGGCTTACGGCACCAGCACAAAAGATAACCAGAACATTTTTTGCTTTACCTTCAAAATGCCCTGGTCGAGGTGCGTAAGGATTTTTGGGGTCCAGTTGAATCTGGGATGGATTCAATCCGATTCCGGCCTCTTGCGGCGTAGTTGCCAGTAATCGATCTCTTGCAAGGAGGCTTGTGAGCGCGACTGAACTCAGAGCGCTGGACGCATTTTGCAAGAACCCACGCCGATCGAGCAAGGGGTGTAATGGAGAGCTCATGGCGTAAACAGAAATTCGTTGGTGTT
>JBIJCS010000060.1:0-13676 GCA_044344575.1 Pirellula sp.
ACGACTCGAACCGGGCTTCAAAGGTGTGTTCGAAACCACTTCGCTCGCACATCATTCCGAAGCTGACATTGTCGATCCTCGAACTCTCGGTTTCCAACAACGCAAGTCGACTCCATCCAACGCCTCAAAAACCTCAACCGTACATGCTGCTGCGATCGCGGGGGTACAACATTTTGAATCCCATCCCCACGATGCCGTCGAACATATCGGGAACCCAGAAGACGAACATATCGATCATGCAAATCGACTTCTCGGCGAAATACCCCCTAAATTGTTCGAAGAAGTTCATGAACCCTTCGGTGCGATGGCAATTATCTACGCACTGCTCGTTGCCCCGAAATCCGATCCAGTTCGCAATAAACAACTCGGCTTGATCGAACAATACGCCCCTAAAGGTCTCGAAAAACACATCCTGAGCCTACTGCCGTATACCGACTCATTGCAACCAGAACAACGACTACCCCTCGCATGCATGGCCGTACCAGCACTTGATCTACTATCCGACCCGCAAACTGGTGCCTTCCGTACCCTAGCGAGGCAATTGATCGATGCTGACCGACGCTGGACAATCTTCGAATTCGCATTGCAACGATACATCACCAAACGAATCGTCCTGCGTAAGTCAGAACCATTGGATGAAGCAGTTGGGGAAGCGAAACTCGATAAAGCCCTCGCTCAAGTCCTCTCAAGCCTCGCTCATCTAGGTGCCAATGTGCATGCAGATCAAGCGTTTGCAGCAGGGTGGGCCACCTACGCGAAAGGGCAAAAACAAGCTCGCTCAGCACTGCCAACCATGCTTGATCGAGATGCTTGTACACTAAAACTCCTCGACCTTGCTCTCGACACTCTCGCAACAGCAAACCCTCGCCAAAAAAGACACTTTCTTAACGCATTCAGCGATTGCATCGTCTATGATCAGCGTTCGACCATCAACGAAGTAGAACTCTTGCGGGTGATCTCCGATGCCCTCGGTTGCCCGATGCCTCCGGTTCTCGATGTTGCACCGATCGCTTCATAACACTCCTGATCGCCTCGACTTCGCCCGCTGCCCCCTCAAAACTCTCAAACCAACGGCACCAAACAATGCATTTTGTTGAGCCAAAATGGATGGTAATCGCAGGCATTGCCCTGCACTTTGTCATCCAAACAGCACTGATGATCCGCGCGATTCTTCGACCGCACCGCGACCCCTCCTCTCGCATCGCTTGGATCGTCGTCTTGGTAGCTATGCCCGTGATCGGTATTATCGCCTATATCCTCCTCGGATCCATCAGCATCGGACGCTCTCGCATCGCACGCGTCGATGCCGTCGTGAAGAAACTCCCAAAGCCCCAAGACATTCCAGGAATGACGGTTCGTGAAATCCAACCACTGGGAAACAACCGATTTGATCATATCTTTCGCGTCGGATATTCCGTAAATGGATTCAGCCCGATCGCCGGAAATCATGCTCAACTACTGGAGAACTCCGTGGCAGCAATCGATACCATGGTTCGGGATATCGACGCTGCGAAAAAACATGTCCATCTGAACTTCTATATTTGGCTAACTGACATCAGCGGTTGCAAAATGGTTGATGCCATCTGCCGCGCTGCAAAACGCGGTGTCACTTGCCGTGTGATGGCTGACGGTCTGGGCTCCCGAACGATCATTCGATCCCCCCAATGGAAAGCAATGCAAGAAGCCGGTGCTAAAACGGCCGTCGCATTACCCATCGGTAACACACCACTTGCCCCCCTTTTCACACGCGTCGATCTAAGAAACCACCGAAAGATTCTTGTTATCGATAATGAAATTACATTCTGCGGCTCACAAAATTGCGCCGATCCTGAATTTCGCGTGAAACCCAAATTCGCTCCATGGGTCGACGCAGTGATCCGTTTCGAAGGACCTATCGCTCGACAAAATCAAATCCTCTTCGCCGCAGATTGGATGTCTCATGTCGACGAAGACCTTTCCGAGTTAATCCTCGAACCTTGGCAAAACCATCAACGAGGTTTTGTCGCACAAGTCGTCGGGACCGGACCAACCGTTCGATACTCCGCCATGCCAGAAGTTTTTGAATCTCTCATGTATAGCGCAAGGGACGAACTCATTATCACGACCCCATACTACGTGCCCGATGAACCCATGCAAGCTGCACTGTGCGCCAGCGGTCGCCGAGGAGTCAATACAACCCTAATCCTACCCGCAAAAAATGACTCTTGGTTCGTTGCTGCCGCTAGCCACAGCTACTACGCCGCCTTGCTCGACGCCGGCGTACGCATCTTTGAATACGAAGGTGGATTGCTTCACACAAAATCCCTCACGATCGACGAAGAAATGGGACTCATCGGATCCGCAAACCTCGACCGACGAAGCTTCGAACTCAACTACGAAAATAATATCTTGTTCCATGACCTGGATTTGACTAAACAACTCCGCGAAAGACAACTCTCCTACCAATGGCAATCTCGCGAAGTAACCAAACAAGAAGTCGCCACTTGGCCCGTCCAACGACGATTCTTTAACAACGCCATCGCCATGTTAGGCCCAGTTCTCTAAATCAAAAGATTGGTCTGGGACGTCTGTCAGTAAATCCAAGCGTGCAACCACCCCGCTCACTGAATCATAGCATTGAGCAAGGGACGCTCTCGGTGAATCAACATCGCTTTGACTCGCCCCCGCTCACTGAGTCCCGCATCTACAGGCAAGTAAATGACAGAGTCAGGACGCAGCTTCTTCCATTCCGGATTTTCCATAATCTTTGTTATCTGTCGCTGAATATCCACACTCTCCCCAACGTACAAACAACCCTCAAGCGAAGAAAGTGCATAAACTCCCGGTACCCCAAGATGCCATAACGACTCCTCTAAACCAACCTTGGGTAACTTTCGATGCGCCTTTTTCCACGCTTTATAGTCTTTCTCCGTAATCGATTGAAACTCCTCGCGCATTGAACGCAAATGCCAAACAGCACGTCGAATATCTTTGGTATTCACCTCTGGACCCAAGCCACCATAGAGTCTCGTCACCCTCTCCAATTCAGCTAGCGATTCGGGCGAACATAAGATCTCCTCAACGTTCTGATGGTAATCCAATGCCATCAATCTCCAAGCAACCTCACAGGCATAGCCAATCCTATCAAATATCTCGTAGTCAATCTCTTCTGTCGCTTCGCTTCCCGCAGGTAATCGATTTTCTTTTTTCAACTCAAACAGTCGCTGATTCCAACTGAATGGGTTTCCCTCCTTGCTTTCCTCCAAACATTGAGACTGATACTCCGCATTGAACTCAGGATCACAAAGAACGCTCTGCAAGGAAACCAGACCTCCACCTACACGAGAAAAAGCGGATAAAGCCATCTCAAGAAAATCCGACTCGCTTGGCTTGCGCCGCTTTTTCCCTTCCGACGTCGACGGGGCACTCGCAAGAGAATCCTCAGTACCGTCTAGCGGATCCCCAATCTGAGTCCTCTCCATCCTCTCGCGAATCCGCTGTGCATACTCTTCCGATAACTCAAAACCCATCCATTGCCGACCTAATTTTTTCGATACACATAACGTCGTTCCACTTCCACCAAAAGGATCGAGAACTAAGTCGTTAGGATTACTCGACGCTCGAATGATCCGCGCTAATAACTGCTCAGGCATCTGACACCCGTGAAACCCCTCCCGCTCCTTGAAGGTCCCTGCCACGCGTGAGAAGTACCATGTATCGTGATTAGGACTAAAACCCCACGGTGCATCCTGCGGACGCGTAATCCAAGTGTTGTCCGGCAACCGACCTATCGGATTTGCTCTGCCGTCCGCATAAACCAATTGCCGTGCTGACTTAACCCGTATCTGCGGATTCATACGATTGAAAGTGAATTTCTTAGCATGCTTCACAAAGTGAAAAAGATGCGTATGTGAACGACTAAAGCCATTCGTACAGTTGACCCCAAAAGTGTAGTACCAAATCACCCAACTACGACAAATAAAACCTGCCCGCTTGGCTTCGATCTTCAATTCCGCAGCATACTCGTCACCAATCGCTAACCAAAACGTTCCATGCGGCTTCAATGCCCGATAAATACCGTCAATCCATCGTCGACACCAACCAACATACTCGTCCTCGTCGCGCCGATCCTCGTAGACATCGTATTCATAACCAATATTAAAAGGAGGGTCGGCGAAAACGAGATCCACGGACCCCTCCTCAACTTGCTCCAGCAACAAGACACAGTCCCCTTGGTGCAATTGGTTGACGACTAGCCCCACTCCCATCTCCGTTTCTCTTTGCTTCTCTTGGTAGCAACTGAAAATTCCATCAAACAATGCTCGCAGTCCACGCATTTCAGCCCACAAATGCTACCACATACTGAAACACTACGGTATCCAAAACCATCGAACGACTGCACCGATAACCCAACCCCATTACCCGATCGATCTTCGCCATTTCGCCCCAAATTGCTACTTCAGAAGCTCAAAATCCAATTCCTGTAATTCCAGGCCAATTCCTTCCGCAAGCGATTCCGTTAACTGCACTTCGATCTCTCCTACCCCTGCTTCCATCGCAAGAACCCCAATCTCGAAACTTGCAAAACGTTTCATCAACGACTCTGTGTTTCTTGGCACCCGATCATTGGATTCTCCGATCAATTGCGACTCATGCGACTCTTGAAGCACGCCGACGCATTCCCGCCCACCGATCCGCACCCGTAACGACGATCCTATCGCCTCCGGCGGTACTGTTAGCATCGCATCGATCCTGTATGCTCCCGATTGCAACACTTCTACATCCCACCGTACTCGATCCTCTGAACTTTCAATACGCGTGAAGTAGGAACAATTCGGCGCAGTGTTACTTCTGACAACTTGAGGTCCACTGCACTTGCCATCTTGAGCCGGTAGAATCGCCCAAGGCCGCTGCGGATGCCCAATCAGAAATGGACGACGAGGTTTCGCCGACTTTAATACACCACCCCTCCATTTCTCGACCTCCTCCTTCATCTGTCGAACAATATCAGGGTATAACTCATTGCTTTCTTTCCGTTGACCAGGATCTGCAAGAAGATCAAATAACTTTCCGTCGGCATCAAGCAGATATGGTCCACGACGCATACCTATTCGCCCCGACCAGTGAGTGAATAAATCTCTCTGTACCTCCGGTGCATCCTTGGTTAATCGTGAAGCATGACTCAAACCATCCAGCGGATTATCTATGACGTGCTGCGCAAGAGATTGTGGGACTTGCTCAAGTCCAATACCGGTCAGGTCACAAAGTGTAGGTACCAAGTCAATTGCGCCGCTTAACTGATCAATGCGTCTGCTTGAGGGAATCACTCCCGGCCAACGCACGATTAGAGGAGACCGAACTCCACCTTCATCAACGCTCCCCTTTCGCCCCTTCATCCCACCGTTCCAACGAATGCTGTTCGGGCCGTTGTCATTGAAATAAACGATAATGGTCTCATTCGTAATTTTTAATTCATCCAAAGTGGCAAGGATTCTTCCGACGTTCCAATCGATGTTCTCAACCATCGCAATCGCTGCGCGCGTCATCTCAAGATCCTCTTGCTCCCCCTTGCGACTCTCGTACCGCATAGGCAACTCGCGAGCTCGCACACCCTCCATGTAGACGTCAGGAACCTGCATCGGTGTATGCGGCGTATTAAAGGCAACGTAACAAAAAAATGGCTGATCATTCCTAGCTCGAATAAAGCTTATCGCATGATTTGTAAAGTCATCGCTTACGTACCCTTCTCCTTGCACCCGCTTGCCATTGTGTTCCAACGGTGGAGAAAAGTAATCACCCCAATGCCCCGAGCAAAACCCATAGAACTCATCAAACCCTCTTCCGTTCGGATGATAGGGATACTGCGAACCGTTATGCCATTTCCCAAACGCCCCCGTTCGATAGCCCGCTGAGGAAAAACGATCCGCTAAAGTGATCTCATCCAAATCTAACCGTTCATCCCCCTGCGTTACACCCACAGCACTACCACGCGGGTGATAACGCCCCGTCAGAAACTCCGCTCGTGTAGGTGCACACACCGGGCATACATAAAATCGAGTAAAAACAGCTCCGTCTTTCGCGAGACTATCCAGATGAGGTGTTCGAAAATTACTGTTTCCCTGAAATCCGAAATCCCCCCAACCTTGGTCATCCGACAAAAATACCACCACATTCGGACGCGCTTCTTCTTTCCCAAACGACCAGCCTCCGAACGTGGCAACCATACAACCAAACAAACAAAAGCACTTCGCAAAAAAACCGGCACATCGATCCTGCCTATTCATTTTGATCCTTCTCACAACTTCCTATGCGCCGGCCGGCTCTAGCACAAATTGCCCACCTTCGAGCACCTTGCCATCCCCACCACGCAATTCAACAACACAAGCTTTTGTTTTCGCATCGATTCGAATTGTACCAAAGGATTGCATCCCATCACTCGGTGCCAACGGCAGTTTACTACCTCTAGGTGGGGCAAATTGGAATTTCACTTCCGGACCAAACGTCTCGTCCAACGCATTGGGGCCAAACGAGCCGGCATGCAATGGGCCTGCAACAAACTCCCAAAACGCATTGAACTTTCCTGGAATCGCGGACTTTGACGAATCATAAAAATGGGCAGCAGCATAGTGAACGTCCGCTGTGATCCAGAACGTATTCTTGATGCCAGCCTCCTTCATCCAAACCAACAGGTCTGCTACCTCTAATTCTCGCCCCAGAGGACGTCCACCCTTTCCATTGGCAACCGCTTCTGAATAGCCTTTTCCTTCCATCCCATCTCCAACTGGAATTCCAAGAGGCATGTCACAACACAACACCTTCCAGACGGCTCGACTCGCTTGCAACTCACTTTTGAGCCACTCGAGTTGCTCGCGCCCCATAATGCTGCTCTCCGCACTCAATTCTTCCTGCTGATTCTCCGTGTTTGGACCACGATACGAACGAAAATCCAGAACGAATAAATCGCATAACGGACCTCGTGCTAACTTCCGATAAATGCGTCTCTGACCAGACGCCTGAGGCAATAGCGGCAAGTATTCAAAAAAGGCCTGCTTCGCTCGTTCCGCTAACTGCGCGCCATATTCCAACGCGTCATAGCGAGCACCATCCTTTCTGCTCCGCAAAACTTGTTGAGGATACCAATTATTCGTTGTCTCGTGATCGTCCCACTGAACCACATACGGAACGCGCTGGTGAAACGCTCGCACGTTGGCATCAAGCAAGTTGTACAAATAGTTTCCACGGAAATCGTCCAAACTGGACGCCACACGGGACTTCGCGTCCGTCACTAGGTTCTTCCAGATCGTTCCATCGTTCAACGTTACCGATTCGAGGATCGGATTATCCGCGTAAATCATATCCCCACTATGCACAAAGAACTGAGGCTCAAGTCCAGCGATCGATGAATACGTCCGCATCCCACCCCATTCGAGATTGATGCCAAATCCTTGTCCCGCCGTGTCGCCAGACCAAGCGAAGAAGACATCTTCTCCACCCGAATCCCTCTCGCCAAACCCCGTCCGAAAACGTCCTACATGCGGCTCGCTCGTCCCACCCTCGTTTTCAAAAAATACCCGGTAGTGAATCGTCTGACCTTGCGGAAGCCCCCGCAATACCGTTCTCCCCGTGAAATCCGAAAGTCGATCGACCTTGGGTCCCAATACACTGCGCGGTTGCCGGAACTCATCACTGCTGTCCCATTCCACACGCATCCTCGCCTCAAGGTTGCTACGCCCCCAAATCACGCCGCTGCTGGCCCCAACCTCACCACTCATCACCCCAAAATCCTGCTTCGGCTCTTCCACCCAATTGCCATGCACAAAACGCATCCAAGGAGAGTTCGCGAAAATCACGCCACTTGCTAATCCCTGAAACGCTCGACGCGTAATCCCCTTGGACATACCAATCCCCCCCTCGAAAAATGGCTTCTCTGGCCTTTAAAACCACACAGATCCTCGTTGTAGCCCATCCCACATCCTATTGCCAGAATCGATTACGAATTGTTGGTGAAGCTTCCTAGCACAATCCCTCCACGATCAAGTCACTAATCGGCAAGTCACTAATCGGCAAGTCACTAATCGGCAAGTCGATAATCAGCAAATCGATAATGGGCATAAAGTCCGCGATGAGGTATCCTAGTGGCTATGAACCCAACATCCCTGACAGATCTAATCTTCGCTTTTGTGGTCTCACCCGAATACCGGCCAATGAAACCACGCATGATTCTCAATCATCTCAAGCTTCCCGAGGAGCAGTACCGCGAACTACGTCGCGCCATCAAAACCCTCGTCCGAGAAGGACGCGTGCTCTTCGGCGCAAACCACTTGGTCCTCCCAAGTTCCCACCTCGGCAAAACCGATGGAGCAAAAAAATCTGATAAGGATTCGCGACGACTCCGCTCAAACGAAAACCCCTCTGACGATATCGAAGCGACAGAGACTGATCGCTCCGCCTCATTCACTCCCCGAGCTTCGGATGTTGTCGGTGTGTTTCGTAGAGCTCTCTCCGCCGGCTACGGCTTCGTCGAACTTCCCCGAGGCCCCGTCTCCATCGCCAACCCATCCGACGTTCAAAAAGATCAACCCGCTCCCAAAACGCCGGATGTCTTTATCCCAGAACGACGGACCCTCAACGCAATGGATGGAGATACCGTCCGCGTTCAGTTACGAAAATCACCCCCGCCAAGTCGTCGCGCTGGTGGCACTGCCTTGCGCAATATCCCCGGGAGACTCGAAGGCGAAATCGTCGAAATCATCGAGCGAAAGAAACGGCAATTCACCGGCACCTTTCAAACCGATGGTCAAAAATCCTTTGTTTGGTTAGACGGTGCCAAACTCGAACGCCCCGTTTCTATCGGTGACGTTCGTGGCCTACCCGTCGAAAACAACGACAAAGTTATCGTGGAACTAGTCCGCTTCCCCAATGAGTTTCATCCGGGCGAAGCAGTCCTTCTGAAAGTACTCGGCAGCCTTAGAAACCCCGCTGTCGATACCATGGCCGTCATGGTGCAATTCAATCTCCCAGAAGAATTCCCCGAAGCAGTCCTCGAAAACGCACGCCTACAAGCCGATCGCTTTAACGAACAAGCAATTCCCGAAGGCCGCAAGAACTTAACCAACATTCCTACGATCACCATCGATCCATTCGATGCCCGCGATTTCGACGATGCAATCTCCCTTTCCAAAAACGAAAAAGGTAACTGGGAGCTACTCGTACACATCGCAGACGTCTCCTTCTTCGTTCCACAAGGTAGCATCCTCGACGATGAAGCCAGAGAACGTGGCAACAGCGTATATCTTCCTGATCGCGTCATCCCGATGCTTCCGGAAACAATTAGCAATCACCTCGCCTCCCTCCAACCCGATCGCAATCGACTCTCGAAAACGGTCGTAATGGAATACTCCCCCGAAGGCACCCTCGTTCACACAGAAGTCTTCAACAGCGTGATCAAAAACGCTTACCGTTTTAACTACGAACAAATCGACCAATACCTTGCCGACCCCTCTCCCTGGCAAGAACGCTTAACACCAGAAATTTTTCAACTTGTCCGAGATATGCATTCCTTGGCGATGCTACTGCGATCCCTGCGCCGAACCAACGGATCGATCGAACTGACCCTACCCGAAGTCAAAGTCGACCTCGATAAACTTGGAAAAGTCAAAGGTGCACACGTTGTTCACCACACTCAAAGCCATCAAATCATCGAAGAGTTTATGCTCGCAGCAAACCAAGCTGTGGCTTACTGGCTCGACTCATTGAAACTACCGATGCTGCGACGAGCACACGCTCCACCAGATCGACTGAAAATTCGACGCCTAGCAGACTTCATGCGAGCACTCGGCCTACCAGCCGATGACATGCAAGATCGTTTCGAAATCCAGCGCGTTATCGATAGCGTTCGAGGCCAAACCACCGAGTTCGCTGTCAACTACGCAATCCTCAAGAGCATGTCGAAAGCCGTTTACCAATGCGAATTCGAACGCCATTATGCCCTTAACATGTCGCACTACTGCCACTTCACCAGCCCGATCCGACGCTACCCTGACCTCGTCGTCCATCGCATCGTCGAAAATTTGATCGAAGGCAAACCGGCAAAAGAGAACACCGAAATCCTAGAACGACTAGGTGAACACTGCAGCGCTACAGAACAAAACGCCGAAAGCGCCGAGCGTGAACTCGTACGCGTCAAACTCCTTCACTTCCTTGAAAAACGAATCGGTGAGCTACTGACAGGGATCGTTTGGGGGGTGAAACCAAATGGTCTAATCGTTCGTGGTATCGAAATACCAGTCGATGGAATCGTGTCCCTCGACCGCCTACCTCCCGACCGCTACCGATACAATCGCGATACCCATACACTCCAAGGTTACCGCGACGAAAACCAATTCAGACTCGGTGACGAACTCGTGGTGCGAATCGAACGTGTTGATCTTGCCAGAAGACAGCTAGAGTTTCGACTCGAAAAAGTCACACACCACGATAGAACGCCCGTTATTTCCGATTCTTCAAATCGCACAGGAGCGGACCAAGTCAGAAGAAAAGGTTGGAAGCACAAGGACAACACCAATAAATCCCCTAGGAACAAACCTTCTCCAGGTCGCAAAAAGAAACGCCGGTAGAAATCTTCAAGCTTACATCAACAAAGTGAGAGCGGACAATGCACAACCCATCGCTATCGTTCTTCAGAGCGCTCCGCTGGTCTATGAAACAAATACACCTGAGGTTAGGCTATCACGCTTCACTTTGTGTGGTGGTCTCGATTGTATTTCACCAAGCATCCTTTGCTCAACCCAATTCCAAACAGGACTCGCTAAGGATCGCGTGCGAGCAGTCCGCAAAATACTCTGATGAGTTGTCCGGTAGAGCAGTGCTTGTTATGCACCAGGGGAAAATTGTCTACCAACACTACAATCAATGGGAAGAGAATTCCCCGCACATGCTCGCAAGTGGCACGAAGAGTTTCATTGGCGTTCTCGCCATGTTCGCAATTGCGGATAACTTACTCACACTCGATGAAAAAGTATGTACCACGCTCAACGAATGGAACGATGATCCAAAGAAAAATCAAATCACTGTTCGACACCTTTTAACACTTTCTTCTGGCCTTGACCCAGCAGACGCCGCGTTCCCAACACGAGGACAAGGATTAATGCAACTCCGCGGCGGACTTTTGGGAGAACGCCAACTGCGAATCCAACGCCAAGATCAAACCAAAAAACTCGCAGATCTCGCTACAGGGGATTGGTTTGCCGATGCACTGAAAGTCCCATCCAAGTCCCCTCCCGGGCAACGATTTGAGTACGGCCCAAGCCATTTCTACGCCTTCGGGGCCTTCCTACAACGCAAACTAGAAAACCGAAACGACATCCCCGCAAAAACCGTCGAAGCCTACGCAAAACTACGTATCATGGATCCACTCGGAATCTCCATAGGCCGGTGGGGAAAAGACCAACGAGGAAACGTGAACCTTCCAGGTGGATTAGCACTGACGGCACAAAACTGGGCTAAATTCGGTCAGTTCGTGTTGGATCAAGGCTCGATTCGCGACGAGTCAGGAAACAAAAAACAACTTCTTGATCCCGAACTTCTCGCCCTATGCTTTGTCCCCTCCAATTCCAATCCCCGCTACGGGCTAACTTGGTGGCTCAACGGTGTGGACACTAACGCCGATTCCGGGATTCCCTCAAGCAATACCCCACAAAATAGAGGTACAATACAGGAACGCATACGCGCTAATGCGTTGAATCGCGAAGCAGACCTCGATGACGATTCTGCCGAACTAGCGTTGCCGATTTTCATGGCAGCGGGTCTTGGAAAACAAAGGTTATTTGTCATCCCACGCAAAGAACTCGTTATCGTTCGATTTGCAGAACCAACACGCGAAGGAAACCGGTTCGGCAATGCCGCTTTCCTCAAACCAATCCTCGTTGCTATCGAAGATGCAACCGAACCTGCCTCATATCCCCCCACCAAAATTCCATAACGGTACATCTGTTCTCGTCATGAACTTACTCGTACTGACCTGCACCTTGTCTGCAGCATACACCTTGTCTGCAGCATCCGCACAAACAATAGACCGGAACTCGGATGACACGTTCTTTCACGATTCCGTGCTCCCAATTCTCCAATCGCGCTGCTACGGATGCCATTCCCATAACGCGGGACAAATCGAAAGCGATCTCGCCCTAGACTGGAAAAGTGGTTGGCAATCTGGTGGGACGAGAGGTCCTGCAATCCTCCCTGGGAACTCACAAGATAGCCTTCTGATGCGAGCGGTCGACCATAGCGATCCAAACCTCAAAATGCCCGAGGAACAAATCCCCCAAAGCGAACGAGAAATACTTCGCAAGTGGATTCAGCAAGGTGCATACGATCCTCGCACAGTAGCCCCCATAACAACAGATCCGTCCGATTGGTGGTCGCTCAAACCCCTGAAAGCTCCGGAAGTCCCGATCGTCACGCAGCCACTTTCAAACCCGATTGATCACTTCATACAACACAAACTGAATTCCCAAGGACTTGAACTCTCACCTCCAGCGAACGGCCGAGAATTAGCCCGCAGGCTCACCTTCGACCTTCACGGTCTCATCCCAACCCCTCAACAAGTAGCCTCTCTGTCTCCTTCTCCAACCGATCAAGAAGTCGAAAAATTTGTTGATCAACTCCTCGAATCGCCACGGTACGCCGAACGATGGGCCCGCCATTGGCTAGACACGATCCACTTCGCTGATTCACATGGCTACGAACACGATGTCGGACGAGAGAACGCATGGCCTTATCGAGATTATGTAATCGATGCATTGCATCGCGACCTGCCATGGGCTGACTTCATTCGACAACAACTTGCTGTCGATGGCTTCGAACCACAAGCCTCCGACCTGCTCCCCGCGCTGGGCTTTCTAGGTGCCGGGACCTTTGACCTCAGTACCTATTCCACCGGTCCGGTCACGTTCGACTACCTCGATCGCGACGACATGCTCACTCAAACCATGGCGGCCTTCGTCAGCTCCACGGCGAATTGCGCTCGATGCCACAACCACAAATTTGATCCGATATCCCAAGAAGACTACTACGCTCTACAAGCCGTCTTTGCCGGGGTACTTAAAGGAGATATCCCTTACGACCCGATTCCAGCAACCGCAAAGCGACGGCGAGAACTCACTCAACTCAGCGATCTGGTCAAAAAGAAAGACCCCTCAGCTCTCCATTCCGATTTGGCCAAGTCTCTCCTTGCGTCTCTTCCTAACAACCAACTAGCCGTGCCAACGTGGCAATCGCTACCAATGACTTCCTTTGTGTCCTTAGAAGGCGCAACACTCACCAAGGAAAACGATGGAACCATCATTGCGAGTGGACACTCGCCCGATACAGATACCTATGTGGTCACTGGAAAGACCAACGCAAAAAGAATCTCAGCTATTCGAATCGATCTGCTCCCCCACGACTCCCTTCCCATGCGTGGACCCGGTCGATGCCAAAATGGAAACCTCCATCTCTCCGAAGTCATCGTCCAATCGTTTTCGCCGACGACCAGTGTCTCTACCCCGGTCAAAATCACCCGTGTCACCGCTGACTTTAATCAGGTGGGGTGGGGAATCGAACGTGCGATCGATGGCGATCCGAAAACAGCTTGGGGAATCCACCCCGCCGTCGGCGTCCCCCATCATGCCGTTTTTGAGTTAGAAACACCAATCGATACT
>JBIJCS010000473.1:0-3986 GCA_044344575.1 Pirellula sp.
ACCGCCGCTTGCAATGGTACAAAGACCTCGGACTCGACGGCGAACGTCTCCGACTCCGTGAACACGATCAAGACGAACTCAGCCACTACTCCTGCGGTACCGCCGATATCGAATACAACTTCCCCTTCCTACCACCCGGCGAATACGGCGAACTCGAAGGAATCGCTCACCGCGGGGACTTCGACCTGCGCTCACACTCCGAAGGAAAACTCGACCCAAAGAAAAGACCTCTAGAAGTCGAACTCACCGACGAAGGACAACCTCGCCACCGCGGAAGCGGCAAAGACCTCTCCTACCGAGATGACCTGACCAACGAACGCTTCATCCCACACGTCATCGAACCCTCCGCAGGGGCCGATCGCGCTACTCTCGCGTTCTTGTGCCAAGCCTACGACGAAGTCCAATCCTCCGAATCCGGCGGTAAGTTCGAATCGCGCGTCGTGATGCGATTCCACCCCAGAATCGCACCCTACAAAGCTGCCGTGCTGCCTCTCGTCAAGAAAGATGGTATGCCCGAAATCGCCGCCGAAATCTACGGAGCTCTGAAAAAGAAATTCAACGTCTTCTACGACGAAAAATCAGCCATCGGAAAACGTTACTGGCGCCAAGACAAAATCGGTACCCCCTACTGCATCACCGTCGATAGCCAAACACTCGTCGATCGTACCGTCACCATCCGTGACCGCGACTCCATGGAACAATGGCGCGTCGGAATCGACCAAGTCGTTGCAGAAATCGAAAAACGTTTAGGATAACTGACACGATGGGTGAACATCGACAAGGCGAACTGTTTCCGAGCGATGAGACTCCTTGGGAACTCGATGCGCAGTCGATCACTCCCATCGCTCATGTCGTCTTCCCAGAAGCCCCCTTCGGACCCTATTCGTATCGCATCCCAGAAGAACTCTCCGGGAAAATCCGCCCCTCCATGCGCGTCGTCGTCCCTCTGGGAAAAGGGGACCGACAAATCACCGGCTACGTCCTAGATGTCGAATCCTCACAACATCGACCTCATTCCCTAAAACCTATCCTCCAATGCTGCGATGAACTACCACTCTGCAGCACCAATCTCATCGAACTCGTGCGTTGGATGAGCAAATACTACCTCGTCCCCGCCGGCCAAGTCATGGAAGCTGTCATCCCCGCAGGTGTTCGCGCCGGCGCCGGTACCCGAAACCAACTCCTACTGCGCCCCACCGATCTCGCCGCCGATGACGCGTTCCTCGCAACCCTCCCCGCCAAACAACGACACACCCTGCAACAACTCATCCTCGCCGATGAACCACTCTCCACTGAACAACTCAGAAACCTCGCTCAATGCTCCGAAGCAGTTATCAAAAAACTTCGCGATACCGGCTTCATCGAAGCCTTCACCGAACGAGTCATGGCCTACGAAGCTGATCACTCCAAACGAGAAGCCGAAGACGGATTACCTCCCGCTCTAACCACCGACCAACGCATCGCTCTGCAAACAATCTTCTCCGCACTCGACTCCTCCGAACACTCCACCATCCTTCTGCACGGTGTCACCGGCAGCGGCAAAACCGAAGTCTACATGCAAGCCATCGAACGAACGATCCAGTTCGGTCGACAAACCATCGTTCTCGTCCCCGAAATCAGCCTTACACCTCAAACTCGAAGCCGATTCGAAAACCGTTTTCAATCCGTCGCCGTCCTTCACTCCAATATGAGCGGACCCGAACGCAATTTCCAATGGAGACGTATCGCAAACGGAGAAGCCCAAGTCGTCGTAGGACCACGTAGCGCCATCTTCGCACCCGTTCCTCAACTCGGTCTGGTCATCCTCGACGAAGAACACGAAAACTCCTTCAAACAAGACAAAATCCCCAGATACCACGCCCGAGATGTTGCCATCCATCGAACCTTCCTAGAAAAAGTTCCCCTCGTCCTCGGATCCGCTACCCCCTCCCTCGAAACCTACCATCGCGCCAAACTCGGCAAGTACAAAATGGTTTCACTCCCAAGACGAATCCTCAACAGACCAATGCCCGAAGTTCGTACCATCGACCTTCGTGTCAATCGGATCGATGTCCAACGCAGTAGCCTCTCGCAACCACTCGTCCAAGCCATGAAACGCGTCTTGAACGAAGACGATGGACAAATCATCCTCCTCCTGAACCGAAGAGGTTTCTCCACCCGCGTTCAATGCCCCTCATGCGGATTCGTTCTCGAATGCCCCGATTGTGACCTACCCCTGACCTTCCACCGCGATGGAAACAAAGTCATGTGCCACTATTGTGACCACACCGTCGCTGCTCCCAACCAATGCCCAAAATGCCAACACTCCGGCATCCGATACTCCGGTCTAGGTACTCAACGACTCGAACTAGAAGTCCAAGCCATGTTTCCAGACGTGAACATCTCACGAATGGACTCCGATACCATGCGCAAACCAGGTAGCCACGAACGTACTCTCACCGAGTTCCGCTCCGGTCGCACAAAAATCCTACTCGGAACTCAAATGATCGCCAAAGGCCTAGACTTCCCAAACGTCCTGCTCGTCGGTGTCATCCAAGCCGATACCACACTCCACTTTCCCGATTTCCGCGCCGGCGAAAAAACCTTTCAACTCGTCACCCAAGTCGCCGGACGTACCGGTCGCGGCGATCGTGCCGGAGAAGTCCTCGTACAAACCTTCTCCCCTGATCACCCCGCTATCCTCGCCGCCTGCAAACACGATTACCTCGGATACGCCACCCTCGAACTCGAACACCGTCAACCCTTCGGATACCCACCCTACGGATCCCTCGCTCGCGTGATCTTCCGCGGTGAAAATCAACAAGAAGTCGAAGACTTCGCCGAAAACTTCGTTACCCGCGCCCGAGGACTCGTCCAAAAATTAGGCGGAAAAGCTCGCGTGCTCGGACCATCTCTACCACCTATCCCAAAACTGCGCGGTAGCTACCGCTATCACGCCATGCTCCTCTCCCCTGAACCAGGACTACTCCACTCCGTCCTGCAACAACTCCAAGCAAATACCAAACTACCCGAAGGAATCCTCTACCTCATCGATATCGATCCAGTCGACATGATGTAATCAAACAACAAGGCCCAACCCCCATTCCTGCTACAATGCCACCCAACCTCTCCAACTCCTCGGCATCAATGACTCTGGAACTTCATCATGCTCGAAAAACTTCTAAAACACCTCGGCATACAACGCTCTGTGACTCTCGCACTAACGTTGTGTGCACTCCCAACAGCCTACTCACATCCACTCCCACAAGAAACCAATAGTTCGCAAAACAAAAACATCAATGCGGCCCTCGATTCGGTCCTCGATGTCCCTCGACAACCGCTCGAAGCATCCATACAACGCTTGTCCGATGCACTCCGGTTCCTCGGTGAACCTCTCGCAGAATCCATCGAGAAGGAACGCGTTGCGTTGCGCGAAAATCCCGACGACTACGCCGTAAGCAAACGACTCCAAGAACTACTCGACCCCCTGTGCCTCACTGTCGTCTCCATCAATCCCGAAAGCCGAGTGAAAGCCGCCGACGGACCCGCAAATAAACTACTTGTCGAAAAAGGGTGGCGCACCTTCCTGATCAAAATCGTCAACGATGCCGGAGTCACCGCACCCATGCGATGCTCTAGCCCACAAGCCCAAGCAATGGTCCGCCAAAGCACCTCCGCTGCAGCACCCGAAATCAAAATCACCCCAACCGAAGCCAATCGACGATGGCTCGATATCGCTCTGCCCATCCAAGAACCAATGGTCGCAAACCTCTCCGGCCTAAAAGTCGAATACCGTATCATTCAACTCTACAGCCGGGACGAAGGAATGCGCGAAGCAACTCTCGCCTTCGATGTCGGACAAGGAACCCAAGACCTAGGTTTCCGCAGCGAAATCCCCATCCTCTTCCGAGCTACCCCCAGCCATAACGTACCGATCCAAATCCAAGATCACGACGGAAAAAAAACCATCTGCGCTCTGCTCATCCAAGACAAACAAGGTCGCGTCT
>JBIJCS010000472.1:0-3986 GCA_044344575.1 Pirellula sp.
TCCAAATCGATTCTAACCCAAACTCCCCCATCCTCTACCGACTCGCTATGCAATCCTCCGCCTCCCGCCTTGCTCTCGAATTCCTCCTGTCCTCCATCGAACAGCATCTCAACATCTCACCCAACTCCTAACCTCGTATTCTTTACCCCATGGTACAATCCATCTCCCCCCGCCCCACCACATCTGCAGCCCTTGTCAAAACCAACCTCTTCACGATCTTCACTATGGTAACTCGCACACTTTCAACCAACTCCCTACCTCTTCGCATCAAAACTCTCCTCGCGATCACCTCGGCCTCTCTCCCCTTCCTGAATTTCCACCCCACTTTCGCAACCGAACCGAACCCTACCAAAACATCCTGCACCGAATCGGCCCAATCCGAAGACATCCCCTTCGGTCGAATCCCCATGGATCGATACTCCAATTTCCTCAAAAATTGGGACGATGCAAAACATCCAACTCTCCTCGCCCTGGTCCGCACTCCCAAAGAATACGATCTGCTCTTCGGTGCCGCTCCCGTCATCGGCAATCGTAAAGAATTCGCTCCCCCAAACGATCTATACAATCGCGAACAACTCCTCATCATCGGTCGTGTCATCCCAGCTTCCAACGAACCCAACAAAGTCCTTGTCGTCGAACGTCTGCTCGCCGAAGGAAAACAACTCGTCGTCCAATACAAATTCCAACCCCCAACCCAACCCGCTTCCTTCCAACAAAAAATTTGGCTGACCATCCTCCTGCCCAAAAGAGATTTCGATTCAATCCTCTTCGTCGAAAACAAGAAAGAAATCGGCGCTCTGAAACTCAACGAAGGACAATGGGCCATCCCAACTCCCGAACCCGAAAAACAATAACAACCCACCGGCAATTTCAACGCTTTCCAACCTCCCCCCCAACTCTTCCACAATGCAACATAACCCCAATCCAAACAACAAATCGTCTTCCACCGAAAACGTCCGCAATGGAGAAGTCAGCGTATTCGAACCACGACTTCAGAACCCTACAAACCAAAGCGATTCCCAACGCCCCAACGTTGCTTCTCTCTCCAAATGGAAACCGCTAAGCACCGCCATCCCTCTTGTTCTCCTCCCGCTGATGATCCTCATGCGATTCGTTCCGGACCTTGTCCCCAACGGACCCTCCGCAATCTGGATGGCTAGCGCATTCGGCCCCCTACTGATCAGCCTACTGATCATGCTCTGGTGGCTATCCATCAGCCGTGCTCGCTGGTTTGAACGCTTGATCGGAACCATCGGCTTGATCGGCATCCTTATGCTCGAACAAGCCATCTGCCACCCATCGATGCAAGGCACCCTGCTTGTCGTCATGACGATCCCCATGGCCATCGCAGGCTTCGCGCTCGGCCTAATCCTCATGCGCAATTCGCTCTCCCTCGATCGCACAAGGGTCGCTCTCGGGCTGGCTCTCGCCGCTGCCCTCGTCTCCGCTCTACTGCGGACCGACGGCGTCTGGGGTAACTTCGCCTTCAGCCTCGCTCCTCGCTGGAAACCCACCGCCGAAGACCTCGCGCTCAAAGACATCCGACAAGCCGAAAAAATGTCCACAAAGATTGATGTCGATACCGCGACGCTACTGACCGCCCTGAAGTCTCCCGACTGGCCTACACTCCGAGGCCCAGACTCAGCCAGCCGCCAAACCGGTACCCAATTCTCCGACAACTGGAAGGAAACTCCACCAACAGAAATCTGGCGTTCCCGCGTCGGTCCCGCTTGGAGCTCCTTCGCCGTCGCCGCTAACCGCCTATTCACCCAAGAACAACGCGGTGAGAACGAAGCCGTCACCTGCTACAACGCCAATAACGGGGAACCCATCTGGAGCTTCAAAACACCCTCCCGTTTCTTCGAACCCCTCGGCGGCCTAGGCCCACGCGCCACCCCCACCCTCGCCGATGGATCCATCTACGCGCTCGGCGCCGAAGGCACCCTCGTTCGATTGAACGCACTCGACGGAAAACTCATCTGGAAAGCCGATCTCAAACAAGCATCCGAACGCGACTTACCTCCGATGTGGGGATTCTCCTCCTCCCCCTGCGTCGAAAACGATACCGTCATCGTTCATGCCGGCGGAAAAGGTGATAAAGGTGTCATCGCATTCCACATCCATGACGGCTCCATCGCCTGGTCCGCCCCCGCCGGCGAAATGTCCTATAGCTCCGTCCAAAAAATCACTCTACTCAACCAACCCCTCCTCTGCCTACTCTCCAACCTCGGTGTTCACCTCTGGGACCTCGACGGAAATGTTGTCCTGAATTATGACTTCCCGCACCTCGGCTACCGAGCACTCCAAGCCCAAGTCATCGACGGTAATAAACTCCTTATCCCAGCCGGAATGGGAACCGGCACACAACTCGTGGAATTCTCCCTCGAAACAACCAGCGATTCATCTTCCAGCAACACACCAACCGAACCAAAGGCAACCACCACGCCCAAACTCTCTGTAAAAGAACTTTGGACCTCCAAAGACATGAAGCCCGACTACAACGATCTGCTGATCCACAAAGGTCACATCTACGGCTTCGATAACGCCATCTTCGCTTGCATCGGTCTCGATGATGGCAAACGACGATGGAAAGGTGGTCGCTACGAAAAAGGCCAAGCCTTCCTGCTTGCTGACTCCGATCTGATCCTCGTCGTCAGCGAACCCGGCGATTTAGTACTCCTCCGCGCTACCCCCGAGAAACACGAAGAAATCGCTAAAATCCCCGCTCTGAAAGATAAAACGTGGAATCACCCCGTCGTGATCGGTGACAGACTCTTTCTGCGAAATGCCGAAGAAGCCGTATGCTACAAACTACCCACTCCC
The DNA here is from genome assembly GCA_044344575.1 of Pirellula sp. Lineage (GTDB taxonomy): Bacteria > Planctomycetota > Planctomycetia > Pirellulales > Pirellulaceae > JBKCUI01. The sequence continues at coordinate 2,824 of JBIJCS010000472.1, forward strand.
TCTCTGAACTAACCGAGCTTCTCAACTACCCCGAAACACCGCATGGATGTGAAACACCGCATGAATGTGAAACACCAAATGAATGTGAAACACCGCGTTGAATCAAGGTGAACGATACAACGCGACAAAATTGGCAAGCAAAATAAGAACCCCGCCGACAATCAAACCAAACGACAACTCCTCGTTCGGATGCGCAATCCCAGAGAGTGTTGACAAGACTCCCGGCAAAAATAAAGCCCAAATCGAGGCAAATACCGGCTCCAAACTATAAATCACCGCCGCTTGGGATGCCGTCACGTACGGCTGGTACTTGTTCATCCACCCAAATGCTAACAACGAACAAAACACCGCTAACATCCCCAGCGATGCTAGAAATATCGGTCGCTTGGATAACTCAGTCCAATCCTGCAACTCCATCCCTTCAACACCGATGCTCCTGTGCAACGGTGTCCCTAACAACAACCCTATCGTGATCCAACCCAACAATGCCGCTGTCAAAAACATACTTGGCGTAACCGCAACGGAATCAATCTTCTTGCCGTAATGATCCAAGAACAATACTTGAAACGCAAAAAACATAGATCCCAATGTCGTTAGCGTATCACCTAACGTCCAACGCTCCGCTGCATCCGGCGCAAACGCAAATCCTGACGGTGTCCATACGATCAAACCCGTTAACACAATCACCCCAACTACCGCCAACAGAATCCCAGTCACCATCCAACGATTCGGATACTTGCGAAATACCAACGCCCCAAATACCGGTGTAAACACCGCTGTCAAACTAGTCAAAAATCCACTTCGCGATGCCGGAATACTCGCCAAACCAATAACCTGTAACACCAACCCGCAATAAAACATCACCCCAATATAAAACCCTGCCTTCCACTCGCTCATCCTAGCCCGACGCACTAACCCACTCCAGAGTATCATCACCAATAACAACGCTACCGTAAATCGTGTCGCGATCATCCAAGCCGATACAAGCACCCGAAAGGCCGTCGACTCCCTGCCAGGGGCAATCGCAAAATGCATGTCGCTCATCTCATTGAGCACCTTGACCACCGGAAACGAAAACCCCCACAAACCATTGACCAACACCAACGCGATAATCGGAACCCACGGAAACGACTGCGCCCCCTCACCCACCGCACCCCCTGCGC
>JBIJCS010000474.1:0-3975 GCA_044344575.1 Pirellula sp.
AGCGTTAATTTCGACCTGTCGGTTTGGGATGTCCCTAGGAGATGCTGGAATCTCTTTAGGAACATCCTTGACTACTCTGGTGCTGCTTACGAGACCATCTGGCAAGCCTGCAGCGGGATCCGTTTGTGGATTCTAAACGATGCAAAAACTTCGCATTGGTGTAATCGGTCTCGGTAAAGATTGGCAAAATCGCTACTTGCCCGCTCTTCGATCGTTGCGGGACCGCTTTCAAGTCGTGGGAATTTACAGCAGCGTTTCCGTGTTGGGCGAATCGGCTGCTCGCGACCTGGATTGTCCATTCTATGAGAGCTATCGTTCGCTGATTGCACAGCCAGAGCTCGATGCGATTCTGTTGCTCGAAGAGGATTGGTATCAGCTTCAACCCGTCTTAGCGGCGTGTGAGTATGGGCGAGGGGTTTTCTGTGGTTCTGAGATCGATATTCAAGGGCTGACGGAACCGATTCGCAACGCAATCGCTCAAGCGGTTATTCCCTTCATGAGCGAGTTTTCCCGAAGGTATGCCCCAGCGACGCTGCGACTCAAGGAGTTGATTGCCACGCGGCTGGGACGCCCCCGGTTGTTATTTTGCCATCGTCGTCTTCCCAGTGAGTCAACGCATTCCGCTGGTTCGCAATCGCCAGAAAAACAAACGAACCGAGAACTGCTCGAATTGATCGACTGGTGCAAATACATCGTTGGAGAGAAACCGGATTGGATTCAAGCCATCCGGCATCTGAGTCGTCCGAACCCTACCCATGCGGATTATCAAATTCTAAGTCTCGGATTTGGGGATCCAGAGAAGGACCCAAATGCGATCCTTGCGCAGATCAGTTGCGGAGCGTACATTCCGTCGGTTTGGCAAGAAGCGATCGCCTTTCGACCGCCGGCAGCGATCCAAGTTTGCTGCGAAAAAGGTCTGGCATTTCTGGACTTACCAAGCACCTTGGTATGGTTTGACGATGCGGGCCGTCACCAGGAATCTCTCGATACCGAACTCCCAATCGGTCAACAGATGCTGATTCAATTCCACCGCGCGTTTTCTTCTCGTTCTTCCTTGGCCAGCGATTGGGAAGAGACGAACGAGGCGATTCGAATTTTGGAATTAGCGAGCAAGAGTTGCAATGAGCACGCAAGGCTGTTGCTGTGAGCCGCCAAGGTCCATCTCTTCGTTTTGAAAAAGATCCAGTCGTGCAGCAGTGCCGTTTGCTCATCGATGGCTACAATTTGCTTTTTGCCCTCGGCTGGACTCCCGTGCGTAGGCCGCGACCAAGCGACTCCGAAGTAACCCTTCGGCAGTGTCGAGAACGCCTCTCGGCAGAACTCACCGGAAGACTGCCTGGCACGATGCTGGGCAAATCGGTCATCGTGTACGACAGTGCCAACACGCGCAATGGTCTCCCCATGCACCAGTATTCTCGCGGGACTCATCTCTATTTCTCGATCGCCTACAACAGTGCCGATGAAGCTCTTCAAGAAATACTCCAGTATCACCCTTCTCCGAAACAACTCGTGCTAATCTCCTCGGATCATGCCGTGCAACGCAAAGCGACGGCGCGAGGTGCACGGTGCATCGAGAGTGAAGATTGGGAAGATGCCATCGACTTGTTCTGCGACAGTGAATCGTCAAGCAACGTCGAGAAGGACGTCGAATTGGAGATCAAAACCCAGGCGATACGAGCCGACGAGCGGGAAGATTGGCTGCGCCGGTTCGGATTCTAAGAATTCTTCCTTAGCAGTGTGCAGGCTCGTTCTACGGCAGCCAAGCAATAGACAAGCGGATAATGCTTTTCGTAATACCATAGTTTGGCGAAATAAAAACCAATTGGGCTGGGCTCAAACCAAGTTCCTTGGCTGGTGGCTTTCATCAGCCATCGGATCGCGTTTTCGCAAGCAACCTCAAGTTGGGATACCGAGACCGTTTCGAAACTTCCGCCAGTGATTTGCAGGCTTGCGGTTGCCGCTGCGAGGGCTTCAACTGCCAACGCAGTTTCTTCGATAGATCCTGGACTCTGTATGCCACCACCCCAGCTTCCATCGGTGTTCTGTGCTTCGCATAACCAAACGATCGCCTTGGAAATTCTTCGATCGAGCGCGAGCTCTTTTGAAGTCCTTAGCCAATCAATGTTTCTTGCCGTGAGCCAAGCCAGTGCGACACGGCTTGTCCCATACGTGTAATTGTGTTCTTCGGAACCATGTTGATTCCCAAACCACAATGGGATCCAAGATCCATCACTCTGCTGACAATTAGCGAGAAAAATCATCGCTCGCTGAATTCCACGACGCAGTGGTTTCTGAAGGTTGGGTTCGCAATGCGCGAACCAAGCTAGCCAGGCTCGGATGCTGTGCGCAGTGATGTCTGGATTGCTGCGGTCAAAAGGAAGTGTTCCCCAGCCTTTGCAGAAGGTAGGAATACCACCATCGCGATTTTGTAAGCCCAATAGCCAATTAGCCGCGGCGCTCGCAGAATTCTTGAGTTGTTCGAGATCAATAGTGATTCTCTGCCCGTTTTGCGGAGTAGGTGATTGAGGCTGAGCGTTGAAGAAAGCATGTAGAGCCAACATCGCCCCCGGGGTATCGTCGGCATCAGGAACACCGCCACTGAGCGGAGTCCATGACCAACCACCCGGTTGGGCCATCGTATATGGGTGTACCTTCTTGTATTGCTGGTCCAGTAACCACTGTAAGGTATTTGCGTGATTGGAGTCTTGAGGTGTCCCTTCCCCGTCCCAAGCTTGGCTCAGCGCGTTGATCGAAAGAGTGCTGACCCAAGTAGCCAGGTGCGTGTCGATTGCCCAAGAGCCATCGCTGCGAAATGAATCTTGAAGGAACTGAATGCCGCGTTGTACCACGGGATGCCCCCCCTGCCCCGCTGCGATCAAGCTAATCGCGACAAAACTTGTCAGTGGGATCGCTTCGAGAAAACCGCCGCTGGTCGGTTGAATCGCTTCGAGAACGGTCAACGTACGTCGAGTTGCTAGATTTCTGGCGACTCGCGTAAAGGGATTTTTCGTGGGGCGTTTTTGATGCCGAACAAGTCCAATCGCGATCAATGCAGGAAGCGCATAGCTGACGACAGGCAATTGCAAGGCAGCAAACCAAGAACGTGGAAATGCGGCAAGCTCAAAGGGGAGTTGCGGAACCCACTTCCATGGATCCGCATTCGGTTCGCTCTCGAGTCTACCCGTTGCGGCTAAGGCCATCAGGATCGGTACGGAAAAGGTCTGGTCTTTTCCGTACCTTGCGCGAATTGCTGGGGCAAGAACTTCAGGGGTTAGGCCACCCGCAAGACGTTCGATGGCTTGCTCTGCTCTTTGCGTCGCTACAGCAACATTCGGATTTTGCGCATCGCAACTACCGGTTTCCGTGGACTTGGTGCGGACATTCAATGCCCCCCAGCCAAGTAAGGTTGTGCTGATGTTGGTAAAGCTCTTTGTTGTATCTCCCCATCCACCATCTTCGTTTTGATGATCGATTAGCCACTGCCTTCCGCATCGCACCATCGAGGCAAGTGTTTCGCGTTGCCCGATCGGGATATCGAAGGAAGTGCGAAGATAGGCTTCGATCGCGCATAGTGCAGTTGCCGTCGAAAGTGCACTGCTAGAAAGCTCACCTTCCCAGTACCCTTTTGCGTTGCGTTCGGAGAGCAAACGGTTGCGCACTGTTTCTCGAAAACGAAGCAAATCACCTTGAAACGTGTCGGAGAACATAGCTTTTATACGCTCAAGTGTCCGAGTGAGAGCAGCCCGTAGTAGGTGTATTCAATGTCAAGTGTATCGTCTTCCCAGCTACCGAAGAAACCACCTCGTGCAGTCCAGAGTGTATCGAGATAGTCGAGTGTCTTGTCGGCAATAGGTTGCAAATCGAAGTGAATGGAGCTCAACGCATGCAACGCGGTTGCGGTAGAGAGTAAGTCCGGCATCACAATCCCAGGACCAACACAGAATCCACCATCTTGGTGCATTTGCGAAAGAAGCC
>JBIJCS010000476.1:0-3973 GCA_044344575.1 Pirellula sp.
ACTCGTTTTCCACCGAAAACTCTTCAACGCTCCGAAACCTGTTCAAGGGAATGCGATTGCGACTCTGACTCGCGATCAACTCCAATGCCTTATACGCGCTCATCCTGCCAATCACAGTAACCCGTCTCGGCTCCTGCACGTCCATGGTCCTTTCCGCATGCAGTTTCTCCCGCAATCGCTCAATCCGCATCTGCTGCTCAGCAGACAACGCTTCACTGATCGGCGGTAAAAAATCTAACGCATCAGGACCTAACTCCCACAATGCCTTCTCCGCTGCGTCCCGCTCCGACTCCTTGGTCGCATCAAGCTGCTTCGAAAGCGTTTCAACGACTTGAGAAGTGACCCTACCCACTTCCGTCGGATTGGTCGCGAGATCTTGCGAATACACTCGTTGCGCATGCATGCCAATAGAAATAGAATACGTCATGAAGACGAGGATCCAAACGCAACCCAACGCTTGCAGGTGACACAGGCGACGATTCACACAAAACACGCTCAGCATTCTAGTTCTCGTTTACTTGGAAACCGCTACCTTGCCTTCAAACACATGGCCAGCAATCGGCATCGATACGGCGTACAACCCTGTCCTGCAAGTCGCGAACAGCACTTTGTTTCCCGGTCCCCCAAACGCACAGTTCGCAGGCTGCTCAGGAAAAGCAATCACCCCCAAAAACTCTCCGTCTCTTGACACACACTGTACCCCTAACTCGGTCGTCACGTACAAGTTCCCCTGCACGTCCAAAGACAGTCCATCTCCACCGCTATTCTTCTTGCCCTTCGGTTGCCGCATCTCGAAAAAGACTCTCCCCTTCCCGATTTTCCCAGGAGCTTCTACCTCGTACGCCATGACCTCCTTTTGCATGGAAGGCACAACATACAAGGTCTTCTCATCGGGTGATAAAAGGATGCCGTTCGGTGCGACCAAGTCTTCTCCCAAACGAACTACTTTGCCGTCCGGGTACCGATAATAAAAGGCCTCAATACCCTGAGGCCATGGATCCGGAGCAGCAAACCGAGGGTCGGTAAAATAGATTCCCCCCTGTCGATCCACCACTAAATCATTACAAGCATTGAATGGCTTGTCCTGATAACGATTCGACAACACATCCACTTGCTTCGCCGACGTATCGATTGAAACCACATTCCCTTTCATTTGACAGCCCAATAGTCGCCCCTGGCCGTCGAACATCAGCCCATTGCAACTCTTCGACTCTTCGAGAAATACTTCCACCGGCCCAACACGATCGGGGTACCCACTGACATCCGTTCGCAAAATGTGATTATTGGGAATGTCAGTAAAGTAAAGATATCGTTTTCCATCGTAAGCAGGCCCTTCAGTGAACTTGAAACCATCGTGTAATTTCTTCACCTGCCCCGCTCCGGGGAACGCAACCAAGTCCCCTGCAACTGCATTGTTGGTAACCGCTTGCGTTCCTTTCGCCCCACCCTCTTTAGCTTCTTGCCCAAAGGAACTCTCAACGGCGCAGAACCAACAAGCCAAGCCTCCAGCCAACAGCATCAAACCGTTTCGCCTTGAAAGTACATGACTTGAACGCACATGCCCCGAAAAAAGAGTCGTAATCGAATATCTCATGGTATAATCCTGTCGTTTGACTTCCTGTGGTTCATTTTGGTTGCCGGCTCAAGATACTTTTGGTCGAGAGCCATCGCAAGTTTCTGTCGACTCCTGAGCCTTGAGTTTACCACGAAGTTCCTCATAGCGGTTTGCAAGATGCACTTCGTCCCCACGAAGTACGGGGTGATAGAATTGGCGATCAACACCTAAGTAATCTTGAGCTGCGACACCATCCTCATGGTCGTGTGCATAGGCATAACCAACTCCATGACCGAGTTGCTTTGAACCTGCATAATGACCGTCCCGCAAGTGCCTTGGCACAGGGATCAGTGCTCCTTGTCGAACTTCGTCTCTCGCTGCACCAATGGCGGTTGTTGCCGAATTGCTCTTCGGTGCCAACGCCAAGTAGATTACAGCTTGGGATAACGTTAATTGGCACTCAGGCAATCCGATGAACTCACAAGCCTGCATGGTGGCAACGGCTAAACCTAGAGCTTGGGGATCCGCATTTCCAATGTCCTCGCTAGCCAAGATCACTAACCTTCGCGTCAAAAAGCGGATCTCCTCACCACTCTCCAACGCCCTAGCTAACCAATACAGCGAGGCATCCACGTCAGATCCACGAATACTTTTGATCAGAGCACTCGCCATATCGTAGTGCTGATCTCCGGCAGGATCGAACTGCAAAACTTTTTTTTGCATGCTCTCTTGCATGAGAGCAACCGAGAGTTCGACGGGAAAACGATTCGACGATAATACTGCGACTTCTAATGCATTCAACGCCCGACGCGCGTCCCCCTCCGCCATCTTCGCGCAATAAAGCAAGGCGTTAGGATCCACCTGTATCTCCAACCGCCCAAACCCACGATCAGAGTCCTCTATCGCACGCTTCAATAGCGCTACGATGTCCTCTTCGCTTATTGGCTGCAACTCAAAGACCTGGGAACGACTCAGTAAAGCACCATTAACCGAAAAGAATGGATTGCTTGTCGTTGCACCCACCAACGCAATCGTCCCGGCTTCGACGTCAGGTAACAAAGCATCCTGCTGCGAACGATTGAAGCGGTGTATCTCATCGATAAATAAAATCGGCCTCGCACCCGTCACACTCACCTCATGGTGCGCCCACTCAAGCGATTCACGCAATTCCTTGATGCCGCTCGTCACTGCGTTCAACTGCCGAAAAGCCGCACCCGTCTCCTTCGCAATCAAGCGTGCCAACGTCGTCTTACCCGTGCCCGGCGGCCCATAAAACAACAGCGATTGCACCCGTTTGCAAGCCACCAATCGACGCAATAACTTGCCAGAAGCAAGCAAATGCGACTGCCCTAGCATCTCATCGAGCGATCGCGGCCGCATCCGCGCCGCCAACGGTTCGGCTCGCTCCCGATTCGCCTGCTCCGCTTTTGCAAATAAATCCATCCCATTCTCCTCTTTCCACTGGAATTGCGTTTGACGCTTGGTTTTCCAGCGTAATTCCTTACAATCTGCCACCCACGAGACACTCGTTTCGAGAAACTCTTTCCATTTCTTAGCCGAAATTCTAGACCATGTCCGATTCGCAACCAAACCACCCTGCAGGCTCTGCAGGAAATGAATTAGGGGTTCACCAAGCGGCGAGACTAGAAAAACTCAAAAAAATCGAAGCACTCGGCTTGGACCCCTGGGGCCAACGCTTCGATAACCGACTGTTCATCGAACAAGTCCGTGCAAAGTCCTCAGAAGTCAAGTTTCAAAAAAATGACGGTTCACTGATCCCCCTGCCCAATTTCGATCAGCCCCCCACCAGCGGCCAAGAACAGGTGGATTACAAGGCTTGGAAATCTCAGCAAGGCCCAGGGGAAGAAGTCGGACCAGAGGTTCGTGTGGCAGGCCGAATCATTCTGATGCGCACCGCCGGAAAACTGGTATTCCTCAATATCAGAGACCTTACCGGCGACATCCAAATCATGATCCCCAAAGGCCATGTCAGCGACGCCGACTTCGAACTGACCAAACTCCTAGACTTCGGCGACCTCGTCGGAATCGATGGACGACTCGGTCGAACCAATACCGGCGAACTGACCGTCTTCGCCTCCAAACTCCATTTCATGACCAAAACCCTCGAACCACCACCGGAGAAGCATGCCGGACTCCAAGACCCTGAACTACGCCAACGCATGCGGTACGTGGATCTGACCTACAACCAAGATTCCCTGCAGACATTTCTCAAGCGTACGAAAATCATTCAGTCCATTCGCAGCACCCTCGCCAAACATGCATTCGTAGAGGTCGAAGGCCCCACACTGCACACCATCGCCGGAGGAGCCGCCGCAAGACCTTTCGTCACCCACCACAATGCCCTCGATATGCAACTGTTTCTGCGTATCGCCCTCGAACTACACCTCAAGCGATTGA
>JBIJCS010000475.1:0-3973 GCA_044344575.1 Pirellula sp.
TGGGCTACCGCAGAATCCTACGTAATGCAACGTAGGTTTCACGAAGCTTGCGTTGGTTACGAAAATGTGTTGAGTCTCGATGTGGATTCGCGATGGAAACAAGTTGCCGAAAAACAACTTGAGGCTTGTCGAAAGGCAGCCACATTCAACGCCATGTCCTCTGGAACTCCAACTTCGAAACCGAGTTCTCCTCCCGTTCAATCGACCCAACGTCCGACAAGTTCCTTGCGATGATCCCCTTGATTCCGTTCCCGCTCACTCGACAACTATTAGCTTGGGTCGCGTTTAATTTCGCGATCTGGCTCACGTTGCCAGTTGTTTTGGGGCAGAACCCGCGATTCTCACCCAACGGTTACCCACAGCAGGGATTTGCTCCCGCAAACGCTGGATTCGCAAACGGTCAAAATACGACCGGTTTACCCAATACGAATGGGTCAACTCCCGGCATGGTCAATGATCCAAGGATCGCAGCGCTGCCGACCCCTGGTAACTCGGGTTCGAATGTTAATTACACCTCAGGGTCACAATCGCTTCCAAATCCTTCCACTACACCACCGACCGGTTCCGGCAAAAGCCTCCTTGGTGTGTTCCATGACGGTGGATGGATGATGTACCCTATCGCGCTATGCTCGTTTGGTTTGATGGTATTTTCCTTTGAACGCTGGGTTGCATTGCGTCGCTCTCGCGTTGTACCTCGTCCTTTTGTAACCCGCGTGCTCGAACAACTACAACAACAATTGATCGATCGAGACGAAGCCATCGAACTGTGTGAGAAAAATGGTAGCCCGATGTCCCGCGTGTTGATGGGTGCACTCAGAAGATATGGGAAACCTGCAGTAGAAATCGAACAAGCAGTCATCGACACAGGTGAACGAGAATGCAATGCTCTACGCCGAAATATGCGTACCATTCTGGCAATCAGCAACATATCGCCCCTCCTCGGACTACTTGGTACCGTCCTCGGTATGATCCAATCCTTCAATGACATTACCAACACCCAAGCGATGGGCAGACCAGAACTTCTCGCAAGTGGTATCAGTCAAGCACTACTGACAACCGCCGCCGGATTGCTCGTCGCTATTCCTGCATACGCACTGTACGTCTTCTTTGTCGGCCGCATCGATAGTTTGATCGTTGAAATGGATACCTTCGCTCAACGACTCGTCGACGTCATTAGTGCTGAAGGACTCCAAGAGAGCGAAGGTAGCCGCGGCCGAACACGTAGCCGCAAGGCCGCTTAAACGTCCACATCAGCAAGCTCCGGATTGACGAATCGAATGGAGAAGGTTTGAAGATGCCCCTAAAAACCACTCGAGACGAAGAACTGCCCGGTATCAACCTAACGAGCATGATCGATATTCTATTCCTGCTCATCATCTTCTTCATGGTCGGCACTCGCTTCACCGACGGCGAACATCAAATTTCGGTCAAACTACCAAAGTCCAATTCACCCGAAACTGTTCTCGATCGACCATCCGCAAAAGTGGTAAATCTTTTTGCAGATGGAACGATCGAATTCGACGGCCAACGACTCAGCCCCGAGCAATTAACTTCCATGCTCGTTCCGATGGTTAAAAACTACCCAGATCTTCAAATTCGATTTCGCCCCGATACCGGTGTGGCAGTCGGCCAAGCTAGCATGGTCATGGAAGCCATTAGCAGATCTGGCGTTCAAGATATTCGTTGGGCAACCGCCGCCGGCTCATCGGCCAATGCGAGAATGCGATGAACGAAAGCCGTTGGGCCCTACTGCTAGGAGGAGGACTAGCTGTCGTAGCCCTTAGCCTGTTGTTCATGTCATGGTCGCGTTGGAGTCAATCGAAACTTCTAACCAAATGCGCTGCCGTCGCAATTTTGGCCCACATATGGCTCATTCTCTACGCTTACGGAACTCGTCTTCCCATCGGATCGCCACAGGGGACAATGCAACCCGGTGTTGCAACCTTCCCCATTACCGCCTCTCCTACCATCCAATGGGCGGACAGCTTCGAAAATTCCGACTCGACGCTGCCAAGCTCCGATTCAGCAAGCCTCAACGAGGAATCCCTCCCGTCCCTAAAACTCCCCGCCAACCTGGCTGAGCTTGCGGCTCTACAAGACAACAACCAAAACACCAAGCGCGAACCACTAGATTACGATTTAATCCCTCCATCCCCAACCGAGCTAGATGAAGAAAGCATCCTAGCCCTTACCGATCGCCCATCGGACTCCGCGCTGTCTGGCCACTCCGCGCTGCTTGACGACTCTGCGATGGATGTACCGCTCGCACAAGATAACTTGCCGATCGAGTCACGCTCCAGCCCGGATCCTTCCACCAACACTTCAGAAGCTCCCTCCTTGCTGGAATTGGAGACCCTTAGTCACCCAAGTGAGAACGAGATGAGCAACCAAACATTGCACGCAATCACGGATACACCAAGCAGCGTTGATGAAGTCATTGGCCCACCATCTAGAAATGTTCCCGCAACCTATCGCATGCGTTTCTCCCCCGAACGATCCGCATTCCTCATGCAACAAGGTGGAGATCATGCGACCGAAATGGCCGTGCAAAACGGGCTCACTTTCCTTGCGCGCTCACAACTCCAAAATGGATCCTGGCCAGTTGCCGAAAGCGGAGCACCCATCGGAGGATTGGCGCATTCAGCGATGACGGGGTTAGCACTACTCGCATTCCTTGGCGCAGGACATACCCACACCGACTCCGGCCCATTCGCCGACAACATCCGACGTGGCCTGCAGTATCTGAAGTCCGAACAGTTTCCCTCGGGAGACCTTTCTGGTCGTACACAGATTGGCCAAGACCCAAACGTCCGCTTCGCAAGAATGTACAGCCATGCTATGGCAGGCCTTGCACTCTCTGAAGCTTATGCCATCACGGGTGATACGACCTTACTCGAACCCGTTCGTACTGCCACGACTTATACAATCCAATCGATGAATAAACGCACCGGTGGTTGGCGCTACGATTTCGCAACAGATGATCCCGGCGATACAAGCCAATTCGGTTGGCAGGCAATGCTCCTCAACAGCGCTCATAGCAGTGGTGCTGCCCCTCTTCGTGGACAACAACGTGTTCTGTTGCAAAAATTCTTGGATATCGTAAGTACCGGATCATACGGTGGGCTAGCTGTCTACAGAAATACAACCCCCGAACGTCGCCCACCGGCCTCCCAAGCAACAGCACCCATGACCGCAGAAGCACTCGCCATTCGTTCGATGATGGACTTTCCGATCTCAGCGCAAGCACTCGGTGAAGCTCAACGCTTACTGATCTCTGAACTTCCAGGCAAAGGAGAGGTCAACTTCTATTACTGGTACTATGCTACCCTCGCACTGTACCACACCCGAGGTCGATTAGCCGTAGACCAATCACAAGGGAGATGGGTCGCTCCGAACGACTCTCAAACCGCAAACCTTGTTTGGGAACGTTGGAACAATGCAATGAAAACCGAATTGCTCCAATCGCAAATTCATACAGGCCCGATGGCCGGCTCATGGGACCCAAACTGCGTGTGGGGAAAATACGGCGGGCGCACCTACACCACCGCCTTGGGATGCCTCTGCTTGGAGGTCTACTACAGGTACCTACCTGTCCTCGAAGAACCCAAAATAGCTCGAAGCACAACCGAAGAATAGTCTCGAGGAAAACCTCCACCGTCATCCAATCGTAGCCACCCGCTGCCAAGCGGTGGATGTTGCGAGGAAAACCTCCACCGTCATCCAATCGTAGCCACCCGCTGCCAAGCGGTGGACGTTGCGAGGAAAATCTCCACCGTCATCCAATCGTAGCCACCCGCTGCCAAGCGGTGGATGTTGCGAGGAAAATCTCCACCGTCATCCAATCGTAGCCACCCGCTGCCAAGCGGTGGAAGTCGCGAGGAAAACCTCCACCGTCATCCAATCGTAGCCACCCGCTGCCAAGCGGTGGACGTTGCGAGGAAAATCTCCACCGTCATCCAATCGTAGCCACCCG
>JBIJCS010000061.1:0-13631 GCA_044344575.1 Pirellula sp.
ACCCTCAATTCTCAATTCCCCGTAGCCACCCGCTGCCAAGCGGTGGAAGTGGCTAGGAAAACCTCCACCGTCATCCCATCGTAGCCACCCGCTGCCAAGCGGTGGATGTGGCCAGGAAAATCTCCACCGTCTGGCGATCGGTGGCTACGGGACAGCGGTGGATGTGGCCAGGAAAATCTCCACCGTCTGGCGAACGGTGGCTACGGGCGATCGGTGACTACGGGCGATCGGTGACTACGGGAGAACGTTACGGGAGCCGCTTGAGCTGCAACTCGTAAAACCAAAGATCATCGTTCGGGACATCCAGTCGCAACTGCTCCACTCGAGCTTGTGCGTCAAAAACAAAATGCGCCGATCCCGAATCGAACCATGCATACGTCTGGTTCCATCGAATAGCAAACGTGTCGTAATGCATCAACTCTAACTTACCCTGCAACTCCGGATAAGGAAGCAAGTACAAATGAAGCTCACCATCGATCAACCGAACCTCTGCATCTCCATACATCGGACACCGATACTTGCCCACATAACTCTCTAACGAATGACTAGGCTGACCATTCTCGACCAATCTGGTCGTGGCACGTTTGATCCGATTCTCAAACTCCGCCCGCCCCTGACGGAAGTTCCTAAAACCCTCTTCGCTCCAGTCCTTCTTGGGAGCCTTTAAAAAGCGATCGATAACACTGTTGGAAATCGCATCGCCGATCGGTGTCATGCTGTTGGTTAATACGACTACTCCGAACTTCAATTCGGGAATCATCATCTGCTCAGAATACATGCCATCATAACCTCCACCATGACCAACAAGCTTCACTCCTCGGTAATCCGAAAGCGACCACCCCAATCCATACGCTCTAAAGTGCGTCGAGGGAACTCGCTGCGATCTGGATTTGGATACCGGAATAATCGTGTGGGGTTGCATCGTCTCGTAGATGCGAGCTTCACTCAGTATCGGTTTTCCATTCTCGTCGGCTCCTTCTCGGAGTTGGAACCGCATCCAGTTTGCCATATCCGCCGCGCTGGAAATGATCCCTCCTGCCGCTGCCATGGTGTCCCAGTTCATCCAAGCAATCGCGGCCGTCTTCTCCAACGTTGTCTTATGCGGTGTGGCAACGTTACCCAGCTCGGCAAGCTGTTTGACCGACCATCGAGTCCGATTCATCTGCAAGGGAGTCAGCAACCGTTGCGACACGAACTCACCCCAACTTTGTCCAGTGATATTCGAAAGCACCTCCCCCGCTGCGAGAAACATCAAGTTGGAGTACCCGTAGCTCGCGCGGAAAGGTGACGCTGATTTCAAATGCACGGAACGCTCGAGAACTTCACGCGGCGAATAAGGTGTTCCCCACCATAATAAGTCCCCACTAAAAGTCCCCAAACCACTGCGATGGCATAACAAATCGCGCACGCGCAAGTCTTGGCTCGCAAGTGGATCGGAAAGTTTCAACCATGGCAAGTACTTGCTTACCGGATCATCCCATTTGAGTTTGCCCTCGTCGACCAGCAACGCAAGAGCGTCCGCAGTGAAGGCCTTCGAGTTCGATGCAATCGCAAAAAGCGTGTCTTGATCAACCGTTTCGGGTTTCCCCAGCTCACGTACACCATACCCTTTGCAGTGGACGATTTTGTCATCAAGAACGATTGCCACCGAAAGTCCTGGGACATCCCAAGCGACGCGAGTCTCTTCAATCCATGCGTCGAGTTCCGCCAAGTCTTGTTCACTCAAACCCGGCTTTTGCTGCACACTCTGAATCTGCAACTGGACGCCCTGGATTTGCAATTGCACCCCATTCTGCGGCTCTTGAGCCACTCCCCAAGATAGCAGACTTACGGTACCAACACCGATCGAAAATGCTGCACCCAATACCAAGTGTTTTACTGCAAAGAGATTGCGGCAAATAAGGCCACGTTGTTGTCTGATTTCTGGCATGTCCTATTCCGTGATCGTTAAAAGTTTTAAAACGATGAAACGAGTCATCAACGGTTCATTTTGCTGACGAGAATTCGATCCGCAAGGCTCGGCCAAAGGGCATGGAGCGCGGCTAACCAACGGGCTTTTCCAGGCAAGATCAATTCCAGATCGCGTTGGCAGGCAGCTCGAAGGATCGAATCGCTGAGCGCGACCGGATCGAGTCGCTTGAGAGAAACACCCCCTCCCGGCTGCGCAGATTGCGCATCGAGACCACGACTAGAGGCCAAGTCCTTGTACCGATCTTGCGAATCATCCCGTTCGATCGGGCCAGGGCAAACAAGGAGAAAATGAATCCCCTTTTCGCGAGCTTCGATACGCCATTGTCGGTGCAATCCGACAAGCGCATGCTTAGCCATCGTGTAACCACCCATCGCAGGTCCCGGAACAATGCCGGCCAGAGAGGCAATGTTCACGACAACCCCTTGGGTCCTGCAAAGTCCGCTCCAACAAAACTGGGTCATCGCATGGGTGGCGATGACGTTGATTTCCAGCATGGACCGCAAGTCTTGGCTGCTCAATTGCATCAATTCACCACGATCCGATTTACCAACCGCATTTACCAAAAGATCAAGCCCAGAGTGCTCCAGCTCGCTCGTAAGCCTTCCCCAGTGAGGGGTATCGGTAGACGATGTCACGTCAAGCTCGATGCAATGCGCGCTAGGAGAACCAAGCGCTGAACATTCATCGCGAAGAGAGGCAAGCCGATCCGCTTGGCGACCCACAAGCAATAACCGTGCACGTTGACTTGCCAGCCGCTTAGCGATCTGTCTACCAAGTCCATTCGAGGCGCCACTTATGAGTGCCAAGCGATTTTCCCAAGGTGTTCGATTCGCCATGCTCCACGTACTTTCAACGCACAATCACCGGTATTTGTCGCCACAAGTCGGTTTGCAAATTCGCATACCGACACATAGATTGTCGCTCGCTTAATACCTGCGTAACGAATACTTAACGATTGCTTTGTCGCACCAAGTTCAGCACAACCGGTAATCGCAATTCGGTGGGACGAGCAAGTTGATTGCGTAGGGATTGGACTTCCACGGCCGTGGGATTCCTACGGAACAACACGCGGTACAGCTCACTGATGTAGCGGTCTACATTCCCGTAGAAACGATCGTAGTATTCGGAACTACTGAGAATTGTCGCATAAATTTCATCGATCGACTTCCCTTTTGCTAATTCACGCTGCCATACAGTCGACTCACGGTCGTTCATTGGGCGTCCGAGGAGCTGCTGATACCATTGACCAATTTGATCGATCGGCCGGTTTCCGTTCGGGGGAATTCCAGGATTAGTACCGCCATTCGGTGGAACGAGTGTTAATGCTACGCGTGGGTTTCCTGCGTTAAGATTCACCGATGCAGGCGAATTCATTTCAAGAACCGTGTAGCCGCGCTGAACGATTTTCGCTTCGATGGCATATCGGTGGTTTGGACGTACCTGAGATGGATCGATATCAACTTGGAAATCAATCGGCCAACGCCCTACGAAAGGAACCTGAGTTTCTCCCAAAGCGACGTTTTGCCATTGTGGGTAAGTCACATCGATAACACGAGCGATAAGGATCATTCCTGGTTGAACGAGATTGCGATTGCCCGTGTTTGCACTCCCAAAAACCGAAGTACCAAAACCTGGAGCACCACCGAAGAACTGGACTGGGATATTGACCAAGCGGGAATCGCGATGGTTTTGAACCAGTAACGTCGCACGACCTTGACCGTCAACGCGCCTCGCTAATTCATCTGCAATGTCGTAGGTCCGACCATTGACGATACCGACTTGGTAACCATTGACCGCAATAATAATGTCTTGAGCTTCAATCCCAGAACGCTGCGCGACGGATCCTGAGACAACGTTGGTGACTTGCACGCCCGTAGAAGTGTTGCGGGAATAAATTCCAAGCTTGAAGGTCGAGGGTGGTTGTTGGCTCGGTGGTAGATAGCGTTCCTGTCCCGGTGGCATGCCGCTACGCGATTCGATGAAAGGGTCGTTGCCAACAGCATCGCGATCCCGATCGTCTTGTGCGATTGCCAAACTACAGGAAGTAAATGCAAGCACGAGTACGTACAGCACGCGGGCAAGGGGACTGTACATCGATTTCAAAATTGATTTTTTGGTTTGGAAAGGGGCCCTGGGTTGTACGCTGTTGATTTGTGTTTGGGATTTGATTTGTATTTGGGAGTGGGATTGGTTCATAGTTGCCTCGTGGCTTGATTTCAATGGAGTGAGTATTCTGTTGGGAGACTTCAGAACGATGTTTCAGAAGGCGATGTTGCTCAAGCGATTACTTGAGGACTTCCCAACCGAGGAGTTCTTGTTGAGCAAAAATATCAGAGCGATCGAGTGGAATGAGTCCGTCTTGAATGAGGGTGTCCTGACCTTGGCGACTGAGGACAAATCGCAGAAACTCCTCGACTTGTGGTGAAAGTTTTCCGGAATCTTCCAGTCGAGCAACCATGGAGAGTTTACGCAGCAGTGGGTACCCTGCATCGACGGCTTGGGGATTCGCAGGAGAAATCACACGACTTGCATCCAATGCGATTGGAAGTGCGCGAACGGTATCTTTTGGAACGCGTTGTGCGCTGACCACCGCAATAGCAGCGGGGTCCGCTGCGACGGCCTCGATGATTTCGAGTTGGTTCTGTTTTTCGGTTTTTGTTGCACCCGGATTTTTCGTCAGCGCAAGAACAGATTCCGAAACGGAACGCAAACCGTGCGACGGAGTGATCAAGACGTAGTTCAATGGCTTCGCGGCTAATTCACCGTCCACACCGAGATCCGCCCAAGTACTGACAGTTTTATCGCCGGTGATGCTCAATGGAGAACCGGACTGGGCATCCCAAGCCAAAGCTCGAACGGGATTGCTCGGATGGACAATGATCGCGATTGCATCATAGCCTACATTGATTGCAACGTACTTGCGTTGATTGTCTTTGTTAAGGGCAGCGAGCTCCTCAGAGGTGACTTCTCGGCTGAGCAGTCCAAGTACAGCCGGGGAGCCTTCGAGCTTCTTGAATGACTCTTCGGATCCTTGACAATCGATGGTCTTTTTCAGTTCCGGGTGAATTTTGGCGAACTCATCCATCCAGAGTGCTGCAAGGGGCTGCATCAGAGTTGAACCGACCAGCTCAATGGAACCTGCGATCGGTTGCTCGGGTGCGTAAGGTGGTGCATCAGAAAGGGGAACGATGCGTGTGGCTGGACTGGCCGGCGCTGTGGTGTCTTGCGCAATACAATTATAAGTGCTATGAACTCCGTTAAATACCGAGATCAGTGCAGTGACAACGCTGAGGATGGCGGATGTAGATACGGTCCTTACGAGCATGCTAAAGCAATTCCTTTCGAAGGAAGAGAATAAGTCTGTTGGAAGTTCTTCCAGGGCAATGCACATCTTCCCCGATCACGTTGGAAATTCAACGGGTTATGAAATTCCTCTAGCGGGAATTACTGGAAAGACTGTGGATAAAGCCAACACAGGATCCGGTAGGGCCACGGGTGCGACCATGGGTTAGGCCAAGCGATGGAGGCGGAGAAAATTCCCACGGCGAGAGCAAGATAAACCCAGCCCCGGTAAAAAGGAGTTTTCGCACAGCGATCGATCGCGGGGATGGCGAGCCAGATCCAAGCAGGGATCAACCAGAAGAGCCAACGAAAGCCGCAGGAAACACCCCCATAATTTCGGTCGACAGTATCCCGCGTAGTGTAGAAAACCATACAAGCGAGCGAAACCATCAACAACGCTGCCGCCAGCCCCTGTTCTCCTATCGCCCATCTTCGCAGTCCTTCAAGTCGATTCTCTGAAATAGATTCCGAAGAATATCCCTGCGGAAGTTCACCGATGGCACTGGAGCCTTGGCGGACCCAAAGAAATCCTCCGAAGAAAGCCCAAAGCCAGATGGGTGTCAGAGAAAAGATCCCGTGATGTCCAATGGTAAAGTGTAAGAGGTAATTCCATGGATTTGGTTCACCGAGGTCTACACCTTTCTTGTTTCCAGGAAGCCAATAGGACTTGGGATAGTCATACCAGTCATCCCATCGGTAGATGTTCCATTCGTTCGAGCGGGACTGTGCATCAGCCTTTGCAATAGCAACTCGGTTACCCGTTGACTCATCGAGGACTTGCCAAACCCCATCGAGTCGCGCGGGAATGATGCGGGCTTGCTCGGTGATCGATTCACCACTGGCTTTCAAAGCGTCGGACTGAGAAAGGGACTGGTTGATTTTTGCAATCCAATCGACCTGCTCCGGAAGTGCTTGAATTGCCTTTAAATCCGCTTTGTCAGCTACGGCTTGTTGAATAGCTCCAAGGTCTAAGGACACGGATGCGACTTGATCTCCTAGTCCACGGTGGGAGTAAGGAGGCCGCCAGTCTCCGTGAGCCCAGTAGTTCGTGAAGAGGAAAGCCGCTGCGATAAGGCCAGAACCGAGTCCGAATCCAATGAGCATTCTGCGCCAGTCGGCCAGGAAGACGATACCACCAATAGCGGCAGCCCAAGCGAGGGCCGGGAGCTCGCAAGCGACGGTCATGGCGGCAGCAGAACCAAGAGAGAACCATGCGAACCATGGAGCTGTCGTGTTCGCTTGCGCTGCTCGCATGATTTTCCACGCGAACGCAAGACTAACAGAGAAGAAAATCGCGCCGTGAATGTGGTTATTGAGAGTTACTGCAAACGTTGAAAGATAAGTCCCCCAAATCGCCAGGGACAGGATGATCATGCGAGTCCATGGAATGGGAACATGAAGTTCGAGCCAGCGGTGCAAGAAACACCACCATAGAGCAAGTGGAACCAAGTTGACAATAACCAGCACGATTCGACCAACCAGGAACGGGTCTTCCGTGAGTTGCTTACCTCGGATCGCGTGGACGGCCATCATCACGGGTTTAGTGACAGCCGCAAGCATCAATGTCAGCAAAGGGGGTTTGCTAGAGTAGCTGTGTTCTTTGCCATCTTCGCCTCGGTGGCGAACCAAATCGATCGTATTCCAAAGTTTTGATTTTCCTTTGCTGTCCAGTATCTCAATGATCGAATCGATTTCCCAGCGACCCTCTTGCGTAAGAGCAGCGATGGCACTCCAGCGTGAACGATCATTGGCGCTGAGGAAAGGTACTTCGTTATTTGTCGCGGAGATACCGCAGATACGTGCAAGTTGTAGGGTGGTAGCCAGCAGGATCATCCACCACCCAAGTGTCTGAGTGGAAACATTCAGCGAAGCAGAAGTGAATTCACTGCGTTGGGCTTGAAGTGTCATGTCGATGGCTGGCGTTGGAAGGGAGAATGGAAGGAGAATTGGGAGTGGACTCCGCGATGGAGTAGATCGGTTTGGTATTGCCCGAATTCGCAACGATCAGCTCGGCAAGAAGCCCGGTGGCAAACGATTGAATGCCGAGCATGATCAATAGGATAGCGACAAAGAACGATGCGCGTTCGTGTAAGTGAATCGGTTGTTCCGAGCCAGTGATTCGCGTCCAGATCCATGCAGCGATGAGGGAGAACAGGACGAGGGAGCCAACCAGCAAGAGACTGCCGCCGAGTCCTCCAAGAAGGTGCTGAGGTCGGTAACGAAATCGGGTGAGGAAAACAACCGTTGCGAGATCCATGAGCCCTTTGGGAATTCGGGACCAACCATATTTCGATTGACCGTGGAGCCTCGGATGGTGCTCGACGGTGATTTCGCCAATTCGGAATCCGCGAGCCGCAGCGAGCACAGGGATGAATCGATGCATTTCGCCATACAAGGTCACTTCCTGAAGCACCTCATTGCGATAGGCCTTAAAGCCGCAATTGAAATCGTGCAACGGAAGTCGTGAGAAGTAACGCAAGATCCCGTTGAAAACCTTCGAAGGCCAACGCTTATGCCACGGATCAAATCGACGCTGCTTCCATCCGCTAACCACATCGAAGCCTTCGTCAAGCTTTTCAAGCATTCGCGGGATTTCTTTCGGATCGTCCTGAAGGTCAGCATCCATCGTAATGATGATCTGTCCTCGAGCTTGGCGAAATCCTGCGGCGAGTGCGGCGGCCTTGCCAAAGTTTCTGCGGAAGCGAATCCCATGAATGTTGCCCTTGCTCTGCGCGAGGCGCTGAATTTCGGCCCAGGATCCATCCGTCGAACCGTCGTCGATCAAAAGTAGCTCGAAAGAGCCTCGATTCGAATTGCCGTTAGAACGCAGGGAATGGCAAGTCGCCTCAATGCGAGAAACAAGTTCTCGCAAGGTGTCTTGTTCGTTCAACAACGGAATAACGAAGGAAAGGTGTGTCATCGATGCAAGCCTCGGGCTTGGCAAAGCTCCGGTAGGTGGCTTCGTGCAAATAGAAAAAGAGATATTCCAAATCCTAGTCCACTTAAATCTGCAAACCAGTCGTTGAGATCGCAGCAACGGCCGAAATAAGGCTGGGACAATTCATCAAAAGCCCCAAATAGGGCTCCGAGAAGGAACGCGAGACAAGTCAAAGACAAGGAAGGCCAAGCAAAAACGCAATGCAAACAGTAGGTAAGCGTGAACCCAATGCCGAGGTAAGCAACAAGATGGAGATTCTTGTCTCCTAAGGTGCCCGATCCAGTCGTTGGTTGGGAGGGTGGTAGGTGGGTACCTGTGAATACAGTGGCGAAGCAAAGCGCGGTCGCGATAAGAACCACACGCCGCTCCAGCAACGGGACAGGAAGTCCAAAGAGTTTGCCCTTCGATGGGATGGTGACCAAGCTTTCCATGCTTCGCTCCTCGTTGCTTCGTTCCTTCCACCAGTTATTAAAACTAAAGAAGCCTCGTGTCGCACGAGGCTTCTTCACATCTGGTTTTAGTATAGCGGGTTTCGAGGATCAGTCCCACCACCATTGACCGTTGGCAAGATCTTCCGGAGCGGAGAGTTTCGAGGAAACACCATCGAGCTCATTGTCGACAGCCGGGTCATTCGCAAGTTTGCGAGCGGAAATGTGAACACCTCCAATTGGGGTGATGAGCAATCCATCTTTCTTCACAGCGTTGACCGCTGGCTCAACCTGAGAAATCGCAGGGTTCGTCAATGTGGCAAGCTTCGATTCGTCAGCAAAAACACCAAGATTCCAGTTGGCACGGCCATAAAGATCGTTCTGTTGCATGAACGCAGCGACAATGCTCATATCGAAAAGGTTTCTCATGTGACTAAAGACCGGAATCACTTCGCCGAGAGCTTCGAATTTCTGTGTGAATTCTTTAGCGAAAGCGACCGAAGCGGAATCGCCAGATCCAGCACCACGAGTTCGATTACCGGACTTCGACAAAAATTCCTTCTCGCCTGTAAGCTTGACTCCTTGACCTTGCAGGTGCAGAGCAGAGCGATCTTCGTTGGTGGATACCTTCGAGTAATCAGCCTCAAAGTACCAGCGTTGCAACGCGTTCTTGTTCGCACCAGCTTGGGTTCGTGCAATCCAAGGCGTGAAGGGGATCACTGTGTTTTCAAGGCCCAAACCAATAAGCTTCATGCGGTAATCAGCTTCAACAAGCACGCGGGCGAAGTTCGTTTCGCGGGGTACACCCTTGACCGAAACGACTTGATAGCCGAGCGCCTGTTTCATGCCGGCAAGCACATTCGCGTTGATCATGTTCGCTCGACCTTCAAACTGCGCATTGTACTGATTCATTCGCTTGATCCCCTCTTGGGTCGGATCGATCGAAACAGCAATGGAACCCGCAACTTCACTGTTCGGCGCATAGGTCCTTAACGCAACGACAAGGTCGATGAGCTTTAGAACTGACTTTCCGGACTTCAGACCGACTCGGTCGCCGTTTTCAGTGACGTGAATCTTCTCTGCCGGTCCCGCGATCACAATGTCGTTGGAATCGGGAAGATAGAAAACGTATTCAATGCGAGTCAAACCAGCGAGACCAAGCATGTCGGCGTCTAGCTCCTGGTCTTGAGAAAGTCGCTCAGAGACGACCGCTTCAAGACGGTTCAAGGAGACCTTCCGCATCTCGGAAACAATACGTTCGTTGCGATCGGTGGACTGCAAAGTTGCCATCCGCATCCGAGTCGCCAAAGCGTTGTCGATGTTGCTAATTCGCAGTACACCCTGGGGATCGATTTCAACCCCACCACCGTTGCCGCTATCGCCGTTGTTATTGTTGTTATTATTATTGTTGTTGTTATTGTTGTTTTGGGCAAACACCAAGGTCGCACTGAGTGCTACCGACAACAGGACGCCAACGGATTGGCTCGATCGAGAAAGTAAACGATGGAAAAGCATCAGGGATCGCCTTGTACTACGTAATGCGGTCAGGTCCGAACTGAACTACGGTATTCCGACTCTTCTCCCGGGTATCGGACGCTCTTATCCTTCGCCCGATTCGAAATCACCGTAACTCCTCAGAATAGTTCGTGCGGAGGTGGATATCAACAATTTGCGCAAATTAGGCAGGCTTGCGGAACTGGGAAAAAGCGATTTTTAGGGAAAATCCGTCGTTTTCGGCGGAATCGTTCAAGTTCGCTTGACGGGAAAAGTCTTCCGCGGCTACATCCTTGCAGGGACTTTTGGTTGGAATTTCCCGCTGTGCGCCCTCCCTGCGTTGTGCGCCGTCCCTGGCAGAGCTTTCCCAAATCCCCTTTCCGGTTGACCAGCACCGTTGTTGAACCTCCCTGTTTCCCGAATTCTTCATTCCTTCCTGGGATTCCGCCCCCTGGGGAATCGCTGCGCCATTCTGGAAGTCTTATTCGTCTCCCTAGCAATTGCTGCTTTCGATAACGCAGTGGCAACGGGTCAAGCCCCGCCGCCGTTTCCCTCGACAACACCTTCTTACCCCAGCACCGGTTATCCCAGCACCGGTTACCCCAGCACGGGCTATCCAACAACTCCAGCGACAATCAGCGGTGGAAACGCGTTTCCCGCAACAACGCTCCCACCGGTAACCACTGCACCCCCAATCACCAGTCCGACCTATCCGACCACTGGAACCTACCCTACGACGGGAGGTTACCCCGCCGCCGTACCGAGCTCGACCTACAACCCGTATGCACCAACGTTTCGTCCAAGTACCGCACCAACTTCGAGCTTCTCTCAGGTTTACAGCTCATGGATGGATTGGCTCTCGGGCAATCCTCCACCACCTACTTATCCGACCGCCGGCGGTTATCCAACCGCAACAACTCCCAGCACTTTCTCAACACCTGCATATCCAAACCCGTCCTACCCGACCGGAGCTTATCCGAACGGCACCTTCGCACCAGGAACGTTCCCACCCGGGGTCGTCCCCTCGTCTGCATACCCAAGCACTTTTTCAGGGGCACCAGCCTATACCCCTCCTCCAACGTACGGCGCTCCGCCTGTCTATGGCGGACCGTCAACATACGGAGGACCGTCAACATACGGAGGACCGTCAACATACGGAGGACCGCCAACATATGCCGCACCGGGTGGCTACCCTCCCGCAAATCCTTATGGATACCCCCAAGGCCCATATCCGAACTCTTGGAATTCTTGGTGGTACAACACTTCATCGGCTGTACAAGCTCAGACGGAGCAAACGATGCGGTTCTGCCAGGGTGTGCGGTTCCGCTATACCTATGTTCCCGGCAATACCAATTTTGGTGGTGTCTCAGACAATGAAATCGAAAGCCACGATTTTGAAACTTCGATGGTCTTTGCGATCCCCAAGTTCCTCGGTTGTTCTCAGCCATGGTATCTGATGCCTTCGTATGTGCAGCATCTCTGGGCGGGACCCAAAGTCCCCGGTAGTGATCTGCCAGGATCCGCCTTCAGCGCGTTTCTCGATAGCACATGGGAAACCGATCCACTTCAAACATTCGGTGCGGAACTAGGATGGCGTGTGGGCGTTCATTCAGCGTTTGATGCGATAAGCACCGAGAGCATCCGACTGCAGGGCAAAGCGATTGGCAAACTACGCATGACCCCAAATTCAACGCTTCGAGCAGGGGTGTATTACATCGACCGCAACAAGATCAAGCTATTACCTGCTGGAGGAATATTGTGGGTTCCCAATCAGGACACGCGTTGGGATTTGTTCTTCCCCGAACCCAAGCTGTCGCATTACCTGACCACATTTGGCAACAAAGACGTGTGGTGGTACTTAACTGGCTATTACGGCGGTGGGGCTTGGACGATTAAACAAGTTGACGACGATACGACAGACGAGATCGATATCAATGATATTCGGGTATTGGTCGGCTTTGAGCATGGACGAAACGATCTGTTGCGACAAGGGTTCCGAAGTTGCTTCATGGAGTTCGGTTATGTCTTCAATCGGGAACTGCTCTACCGTAACCGATCAAGTGCAAACCTGGATCTCGAAGACAGCTTAATATTCCGGGCCGGCTTTGGATATTGATCCAAAAAACCACCCATAGCAAAACCGCAGCATTGGCCTCCGGCCCGTGACCTCTGCTCGTACGCCCCCTCAACGACTCTCAACGACTCCAACTCGCTCAGCCTTTTGCGGTCTTCTTCCCGCAGGCTACGGGGTGTCTGCATAGGTTACAACGTCAAGAACTGAACCATCGAAGGATTTCCAACAGGTAGGTAATGGCCCGTGAATTCCAATGCGCCCGTCGATCGATTCACATGGAAAATGGCGACGTTGTCAGCACGCTGATTGCAACATAGCATCCACTCTCCGCTAGGATCCAACGTGAAACTACGCGGATAATTGCCACGCGTCCACTCTTCACTTACATATCGCAGCGTTCCATCAACCTCCACCGCGAAAATAGCAATGCTGTCATGCAGACGATTTCCTGCGTAAACATAACGCCCATCATGCGATACCAAAACCTCAGAACAGAAATTGCTCCCCGCATACCCAGGCGGTAACGTCGAAATCGTTTGACGATGCGTCAAGCGACCCTCAATTCCATCCCAGTCATACACCGTCATTGTCGATCCCTCCTCTTGGATCGAATACATCCATCGACCATTCGGATGAAAATGAAAATGTCTTGGACCATCACCTGGAGGTAAAGCAACAAACGGAACAGATGCCGGCGTCAGCTTGCCCGTAACTTCGTTGAACCGCCATACAAAAATCTTGTCGAGCCCCAAATCAACATGCAGTACAAAGCGACCTGTCGGATCAGTTGCAATCATGTGCGCATGCGTGCGATCATGCCCACTAAAAGCAAAACTCCCAGTCGCTGCATGCTCAGAACGCGTTGGTCCTAACTCCCCTTGATCAACTTGGATATCCGTCGCCTCGCCCAGTCGTCCGTCCGCAAGCACCGGCAAGACGGCGACCGATCCACCAAAGTAGTTTGCCACAAAAAGATACTTCTCGCTCGGATGCAACGAGACATAGGTTGGACCAGCCCCCCCCGAAAGCACCGTATTGAGCTCTTGCAACATCCCTGTCTGACGATCCACACGGAAAGAACTCACCGTACCATGCTTGGCCCCCGTCGAAGCATCTGCTCCTTGCGGTGGCTCCCTCCGATCGGTCTCATTCGCACTGTACATCCAAGTCCCCGCGCGATTGCTCGTCAAACAACTCGGGCTCGTCCCCAAATCGAAACAGCCGCGGAAACTCCCCTGGCCATTCTCTCGATCGATTTCGTAAATATGAATGCCTCGACCATTTCCCGGCGGTAAATCCACTTGGGTCGGTAGCGTATCCTTCAACGGGGAACTGAATGTTCCAATATAAGCAAACAATCGACCGGGTTTGACCGCCTCCCCT
>JBIJCS010000062.1:0-13618 GCA_044344575.1 Pirellula sp.
ACGGTTACACCAATCCCGGTTGTCATGGATAAATGTGTGATTTGTCATTCAAATTACGAAGGGAAATCAGTGATTGGAGGGTTAGGTATTCGGCTTGAGATTGAGTGACGGTTTTTTCAGAGGCTGCTAGTGTTGCGTGGGATTTTGTGGTAACTGGCATGTTGAGTTGTTGGTGTGAGCAAAGTCGCTGGCACCTCGTCTTGCATTGCGTTTCCAAGAAAGGGATACTCAACCGGTGCGGCGAAAGTGAGCGCGGTTGAGTTATTGTCTTTTTGGGAGATGTTTCGATGAAATACGGGATGAATCTTTTATTGTGGTCAGGCGAGCTGAACGAAGGTTTGATTCCGATTCTCGAGAAGCTCAAGGCGATGGGGTATGACGGGGTAGAGATACCGTTGTTCAATTTGGATTTGGATTATGGGGCTTGGGGGAAACGGCTTGATGGTATTGGGTTGCGTCGTACGGGGGTGACGGTTCGCAACGTGGAGGATAATCCGATCAGTTCCGATGCGGCTGTCCGTCGGCGAGGGATCGACATGAACAAGAGGATGTTAGATTGTTGTGCGGCGGCGGGAGTCGAGACGGTCGTTGGTCCGTTTCATTCTGCGTTGGGTCATTTTTCTGGTGCGGGGCCTACGCGTGATGAATGGAATTGGGGGATCGACAGCATGCGACAAGCGGCGGAGCATGCTGGGGAGGTCGGAGTGATGTTGGGGGTTGAGCCGTTGAATCGTTTCGAATGTTACTTTTTAAATGCTCAGGCGGATGCTGCGGAGTTTTGTCGTCAGGTGAATCATTCGCATTGTCGTATGATGTACGATACGTTTCATTCCAACATCGAAGAGAAAAATGTGCGACAAGCGTTGCTCGACGTGAAGGACATGCTTTGTCATATACACATCAGTGAGAACGATCGCAGTACGCCGGGTGCGGGGAACGTGCGTTGGAAGGAGAACTTCGATGCGATTGCTGAAATTTCGTACGACGGATGGCTGGTGATTGAGGCTTTTGGGTTGGCACTTCCAGAGCTTGCTGCCGCGACAAAAATTTGGCGGCGGATGTTTTCGGATGAATTGACGCTTGCACAGGAAGGCTTGGCGTTTATGAAGGGGCAGGTTGCACAGAGATGCGCTCGATCTTAAGACGGATACACACCGATTCAATTTGTATTTGGAAGTGTTTGCGGTTGGTGATCGCAAGCTTTTGCGTGGTATTGCCTATTGGCAGTCCGGCTTGGGTTCTCGGTGAAGAGAGTTTGTTGCCCAAGCCAACAGTATTGCTGGTTCGGCCGGCGGGTTGGGGGCCGGCGTTGGCACAGTGGAAGCAGTACCGGGGTGCGGAATACGATTTTATTGAGTTAGACTCTAAGCCGAAGGCCAAGGAAATCCATGCGGATATTTTGCGGGTTGCGAAAGGACTTTCGGCACTTCCTGCCGCGATTGTGCTTTGTAGTGATGTGGCGCGAGAGGTATCGCCTCAAAAATTCGAGATGCTCACACCTGGGCATGTGCTTGACACAGCAATTAGGCTTGGGGAAATCACGACCAAGGATCTTTGCACGGATGCATTGTTTGCGGATATGGATGACGACGGTTGTCCCGATGTCTCGATAGGGCGGCTACCGGCAAAGTCGCCGGACGAGTTGCAACGCATGCTTGCTCGTTCGATGGTTTATGAGTCGCTCCCTCCGGGGCCTTGGAATGATTCGGTGCATGTCACCGCCGGGGTGGGCGGATTTGGGTATTTAGCTGACGCAGCGATTGAGACAGTCACGCGTCGTTTTTTGACGGAAGGTATTCCGCAGCATTATCGGTTGAACGTGACGGTTGCTAGTTGCACGAGTACCTATTGCCCTGATCCTTTGGCGTTGCGTGAGAGTTACATTGACCGCATCAACCGTGGTGGATTGTTTTGGGTTTATATTGGGCATGGGAACGTGACGGAGTTGGATCATTTCCAGGTTGGTAAGGAGTGGCTTCCGATAGGTACTCCTTTGGACGCGACCAAGTTCCAGTGTCAAACGCGGCCTCCGATTGCGCTGATGTTAGCTTGTTTTACGGGGGCTTTTGATGCGCGTGTCGATTCGTTTTCGGAGCATTTGCTTGCTCAGCCGAGCGGTCCGATTGCGGTGATCGCCGGATCGCGTGTGACGATGCCCTATGGCTTAAGCCAGCTTGCGAGCGAAATGATCAACGGTTGTTTTCGCGATCAGCTCCCTACGCTTGGTCAGGTTGTCTTACAAGCCAAGCAGCGGGTTTGGGTGGATGACGAATCTCCGAGTATGGTTGAATCGTTACGCAATAGCGAGGGAGTGCCTGACATTCGCAAGCGATATCGAAAGATTGTTACCGAGATGACGACGGCCTTGAACCCGAGCGATCACGATTTGACCATGGAGCGGCGCGAGCATGTTCGCTTGATGAATCTCCTTGGGGATCCGTTGCTCAAATTAGCGTATCCGGAAGCAATCGATTTACAGGTAGCAGAGAAAGTGGAAGCTGGGACGGTGTTGGATCTTCGAGGAAGTACGCCTTTGGAGGGTAAGCTTCTCGTCGAGATGTCGCTTGTTCGAGATCGCACGCCGGAGGGAGTTTCTGGACTTCAGACGTATGCAGGTACGGAGGACGAGCGAAGGCGGATGCAGCAGACTTATGAGGCATCGAATCAATTGGTGGTTGCTCGAGAGGAGATTGTGGTAGGGGCGGGGCCGTTTAGGTTGGAATTTCCTGTGCCATCCGATGCGCGTGGAAGGTATGTTATCAGTGCTTATGTTTACGGTCCTAGGACATGGGCTGTTGCTTCTAAGAGAATCACGATTCAGCGTCCCAAATGAAGTTACATACGATTGCAACGCTCGACGACAAGCGGCTCGACCCTTATAGGCATTTGCGTACAACGAATTTGACGCGATTCAGTGGTCGGTTTATCGCGGAGAGTCGACCGTTGGTTCAGAGGTTATTAGCGAGCGATTTGCAGGTCGAATCGATCTTGGTGGATCAGAAGCGACTCGCCGAGGGGCTAGCGTGGTTACCGGAGGATGTACCGATTTATGTTGTCGAGCATGAAGCGGTTGCGGAGTTGATTGGATTTCAGTTTCATCGAGGATTTCTGGCATGTGGGATTCGGCCACAGACTCCAGCTTGGCGTCCGACGACGATGACGGGTGCATGGACGGGGGTGATGTTTGTGGGAGTTCAGGATCCAGAGAACCTTGGGGCGATACTCAGGACTTGTTCGGCCCTTGGGATACAAGACATTTTGATGGGGCCCGAATGCGTGGATCCGTTCGCGCGTCGTGTTTTGCGGGTATCGATGGGTAATGCGTTCAAGTTGCGTTTTTATGACGCGAACGATAGTTGTTTGTTATTACGCCAAGCGAGTGCATTAGGGATAGAGACCGTGGCGGCTTGTTTGACAACTCGGAGTATTGAGTTGGCATCTTGGCATCGCCGGGGTCCGACATTGGTTGTATTGGGGAATGAGGGGAAGGGACTTCCGGAGGAAGTCATAGAGTCCGCGAGTCAGCCGCTACGTATTGCGATGGATTTGGGAACCGATTCGCTCAACGTGAGTGTAGCGGCTGCTATTTTGCTACATTACGTCTGCCGTTTGGGTTAGGGCAGATGGAATCGCAATGGGCTACTCCTCGAGGCGTTCCGTTTCAGCGCCAGCAACGGATGCGATGGATTTGAGAACTCGAATGTCGGCGGTGTAGGGAACGGTGCGAACGGAGCCGTCGGTCATTACGGCGTTCCAACCTGGAACGTGAGTGCTACCGAAGTCGTGGCAAGCCAAGCAGCTGTCGGCTTTGTCTGATTCGGTTCCTCGTGCGACGTATCGGACGTAGGAGTTCGAGGCGCCGTAGTATTCAGGGAAACCGGCGATTGGCGTACGGTCCCCGTAGTCGGTTCCGGTTTTGTATCGAATTGAGCTCATGGCTTTTTCGCCGAGGTACAGCGTGTTGCTTGTTCCGTCGGTGATTTCTTTCATGGCAGTTTTGTGTCCTACGGCCCAAACGCCTGGTTGTTCCATATGAATGGTGGCGTTGTGAACGTCGGTGCTCAGGGCGGCTCCACCGCTCATAGCGTAATCGGTGCGAGCTCCGTAGGGACCGAACTTATCGACGAAGGGGGCGACCAATGGATAGGACTTTGCATCGCGTCGGCTTGGGCAGTAGTACGAGGATACGACCGCTTCGATGTTTGGATAATCTGCGGCGGTGATTGGAACGGTTCCGGGAATCGTATCACGGATGCGGACAAGGTTGGTGAAGAGTTGGTTTTGTTCCATAAATGGCATGATTTGAACCATCCAGGGAACTCCCCGCATATCGAGGCGAGCGGGGGTGTTCCCCATATCGACAGCGAGTGGAGCGAATTCTCCGGCGTAGCCTGGAAAACGCTTGTACGCCGACTCATAGTTATGGCCTGCAAGAACGATTTGTCGCATACGATTTTGGCAATCCATACGGCGGGCGGCTTCCCGAGCGGCTTGTACAGCCGGTAGAAGCAATCCAACCAAGACACCGATGATTGCGATTACAACCAGAAGCTCAACGAGAGTAAAGCCGACGCGTTGAGGGCGTGGGGTTCTGCTGAGAGATTTTGGAGGGTTGAAGATCGAAATCGCCTTGAATAAATGGCTCATCGTCGCACTCCTTAGGCATAGGAATAATGAAAAGAATGGGCATGTCCTTACGAAGGATAAAACAACGTAAGGAAGTAAAAGAACTCTAGGACAATTTGAAAGTTTATCGGTTTCAGAAAGGCTTCCGCAACTAAATTCCAGGTGTCCAAGAGAAGAATTCCAAAGAATTTTGGGGGAGATTATCCCCTAAGTGGGGTGTAATGTTGCGATTTGCGACCAAGTTGGAGGCGGGAGGCGGGAGGCTGGAGGCGGGAGGCTGGAGGCGGGAGGCGGGAGGCGGGAGGCGGGGATTCTTTACAGCCTGATACTATGGAGGGACGCGGTGCGTCGATTGGGGGTTTTATGTGGGTTTAGGGTAAGAGACTAGCAAAGGTGAGATGAAATGGCAGATTGGTTAGAGGTTGGCACCAAGGTTCCCGCGTTTTCTTCGACGGATGCGGATGGTAAGAAGGTCAAGTTCTCGGATTGGAAAGGGGCTCCGGTGGTTCTTTATTTTTACCCCAAGGACGACACGCCTGGGTGCACGAAAGAGGCTTGTGCGTTTCGTGATGCGTCGAAGGAATT
Organism: Pirellula sp.; assembly: GCA_044344575.1. Classification (GTDB taxonomy): domain Bacteria; phylum Planctomycetota; class Planctomycetia; order Pirellulales; family Pirellulaceae; genus JBKCUI01. The sequence goes on from JBIJCS010000062.1 coordinate 5,212, forward strand.
GAAGGATCTCGGGGCGATTGTGGTGGGGGTGAGTCCTGATTCGAGCGCGTCGCATGCGAAGTTCCGGGACAAGTATCAGTTAAATTTCCCGTTGCTGGCCGATGAGTCTCATAGCATCGCAGAGCTTTTTGGGGCATGGAGAGAAAAAAACATGTATGGCAAGAAGTCGATGGGGGTACAGCGAAGTACTTATTTGATTGATTCGCAGGGTAAAGTTGCCAAGGTTTGGAAGAAGGTTAGTGTTGATGGACATGATGCGCAAGTTCTTGAGGCCTTGCGTGAGTTACTCGGATCGGATTAGATAGCGGCTTGGTGGTCGCGGCTTGGCAGTATTGCTTTCGCTGAAGGTATTGCTTTCGCTGGCAGGGTTGCGATTCCCGCAATCGTTATTTTTACCGAACGAACAACTCTCATTGCATCGATTCCATTTATGAATTCCCCTCTTGCTCTTGTCATCCATGGTGCTTCTGGACGCAATGGAAAACGGTTGATTGCTCTTGGGAGCGGTGATCCACAGGTGCGGCTTGTTGGTGCATTGGTTCGCAAGAGTTCGTCGGCATTGGGTCAGGATGCGGGGGTGTTTGCTGGAGGGGCCGCGATAGGGTTACCGATAGCTCATCAATGGCCTTCTACGTTCGATGCGGTGATCGACTTTTCGAGTCCGGAAGGTTGTATGGAAGCTCTGGAGGCTTGTGTGAAGCATGGCAAGCCGATTGTGATCGCTACGACGGGGCTTGAGAAAGAGCATTTGGAAGCGATTCACAGTGCGTCGGAGAGGATTCCGGTGTGTTTAGCACCGAATACGAGTGCGGCGGTCAACATAGGGATGAAGTTGGTTGAGCAAGCGGCGAGGGCGTTGCGCGATGTGCCTGGAGGTGCGGACGTGGAGATCATTGAGCGGCATCATCGGTACAAGGAGGACAGTCCGAGTGGTACAGCGGTGAAGCTTGGGCAGATCATCGCGAAGGAAATGGGGATTGAGAATCACGTACATGGTCGACAGGGTATGGTAGGTAAGCGGCCGCACAATGAGATAGGTTACCATGCGGTGCGAGTTGGGGATGATGTTGGGCAGCACACGATTGTTTTTGGCATGATGGGGGAGTTGATCGAAATTCGAGTTGCGGCATCGAGCCGTGACAGTTATGCGACGGGAGCCATAGCTGCGGCGAAGTTTTTGGTGGGCAAGCCTGCGAAGCTATATTCGATGGCTGACGTACTAGGGTTGTAGTGGTAAGTATGGCTAGGTGCGATCAGGGATACCTTTGTCGTATTTGTGGTGATGAAGTCGAGCAGATGATCGACAGCGAGTTGTATTTGCGGTTTGTGATTGGGGAGATTGATGCGGAGGTCTTGCATCTGAGTTCCGAGTGTCATTTGAAGTGCAATCCGGTGCTTGCTCAGTTCATCGATGACGATCGCTTTGATTGGGTGGGGCTGGTACCTGACGGGTTTCGATATGAGCAACTCGACGCATCGTATGCGGCAGAAAGGAGGGCATTGGTCACTGCGGGTTATCGTCGCTTATGGGAGATTCGCAAGCAGCGTAAGCGGTTTCCGACGATACAGTCGTATCGGCTTTCGGACGGTGAAGACAGTGGAGACCGCGGTGATTAATTTGCCGTAATTAATTTGCAGTGATTCATTTGCGGTGGCTAGTTTGCAGGTCACCTTACCCCGCGTTATCGACTTACCCGACTTGGAGGGTAACTTCGAGTGATCGGAGGATTTCTTGGACAGGTACGTGGGTGCGTCCCATTTGTAGGACTTCGTTTGCATCGAGCCAGGTTTCGACTTTTTTGTGTGCCGAGATTACGGTGGAGTGTTGGCGGTTTCCGAAGTACGCGCCGATTTCGGAGAGTGCAGTCCGGGTATATTTGCGAGCCAGGAACATTGCGAGCATGCGTGGCTGGCTAAAGGACTGGCATTTGGATTTCGCTCGTAGGACGTCGTCTTCGAGTCCGAACGCTTCACAGACAACTTTTTCGATATCTCTTAATCGGACGATTGGTTGATTGGCTCGGACGATGTCACTGATGGAGCGGATCGCGTCATCCGAGGTTAGTTTGCCACCGCAGATGCGTTGTTGGGCAGCGAGTCGGTGGACGATGCCTTGGAGCACGCGTGCATCGCTACCGCAGTGTTCGGCGACCCAATCGAGAACTTCGGCATCGACGTGTGTCGCTTGTTGTTCACAGAGTCGCGCCAGAAGGGTGCGGCGGGTTGAGGAATCCATTGGATCGATTGCGCATGCCATGCCCCCGGAGAGTCTTGCGAACAAATCGGTGCCCATGCCGGCAAGTTCGTGCAGGCCGCGGTCTGCGACGAGAATGATTTGGCGTTGGTCGCGCATCAACATATCGATGGTATTGCGCAGTTCGATCAAGGTACCGGTTTTTCCCAGGAGGAACTGTACATCATCGATGACAAGTACTTCGACGTCGCGGTATTTTTTGCGGAAGCTGGCAAAGCCTCCGGATCTTGCACTTTCGGTGTATTCGATCGTGAATTGTTCTCCGGTCAAACACACGACGCGTCGGTATCGGTATATGGTTTTGAGCCGATGAGCAAGCCCGACGGCGAGGTGCGACTTACCGACTCCGTGGGGGCCGTGGATTAAGAGTGGGCTGACTCTGCCTGGCTTTTCGAGGACCATCTCGGCGCCGGTGGTAGCAAATCGGTTGTGGTTTCCCACGATCCAGTCTTCCCAGCGTCGCTCTTGGGAGCGGCGTAGAGCGACCAAGCGTGCGATCTCTTGATCGGCCGCATCGAGGAGGGAAGTGTTGATGGGGTTGCGGGTAGTTGTATCGGATTCTTCGCGTACTAACCTCAACGCGGGAGGTGACGGCAGCTGGGTTGTTACGTTGAAGGCGGGGGTATTCGATACTGGTTCGATGTCCGTGGCTTGTTGAGGATCGACTTGCGTTAGATCGCTACCCAAATCATTCGCTAATGCGTCATTCGCTAATGCATCGTGCATTTCAGCGATTGGAGATTCCGCGGGGGCGGCATCAAGGAACGAATTATCGCGAAGGGGGACTACGGACACGGGAGGAATCTGTTCAGGTTTCGATGGGGAAAGGACCGATGCGTTTGCGCCGCGGTCTTTATCGTAAATGATTTGATCCGGCTTGCGAACGGATCCCTCGGAATTCGCCTTGGAATTCCCAGAAGCTACGACGACTTCAAACCCCCAACCCTCACCAACCCCCTCTGCCACCGCCGCCAATAAATCCTTGCGAAACATTCGTTGGATACAATCGGCAAAAAAGGAAGAGAGGACTTCGACTCGAACTTTTTGGTCTTCGGTGGTTGTCCATCGAACAGAGGGACCGAACCAAAGGCTCATCCGTTCCTTGCCGAGGCGTTGCCCTAAGGCTGCTTCGACCCGAGAAACCAGCCGGCATTCTGCCTCGGTTCCTCCGCTTTGTTTTGCTCCAGCCACATCTTGTGCTTTCCGCATCGCAAACTCCAAGCCCTGCGATTCCTATCGACCTTCCTCAAGACCGGGTACCTTCCCGATCCTGCCCTCAACGCGGTGCATTGAGAGCGGGGACGGATTTTAGAATTGCTAGCAATCGAGTCAAACATTTCCGAACAACTTCGGGAAGAAAGGGGGGGTGGGGAGTGTGAAGATGTGGTAAAGGCCAAGAGAAATGGGATTCAAGAAAACGGGATTATGAACAAATGGTGTTCCCGAAGCCGGTGGAAAACCCGTTGGAATCCGTTTCCTGTTCGTGACCGGTAGTTTCGCGTTTTACCCATCGTTCGTATCGGGTCGGCCATTGATTCTCCAAATCGCTTGGGAAAAGCTCAAGTTCCTTTAGGTCGAATCGATGGTAGGGGAGTGGATCGAGGGTAGCATCACCGAGAATGTCTGCGAAAACGTGGGTGACATGTAGTTCTTGCACGTAGGGCAAGCATTGCCGGTAGACATCCGCGCCCCCTACAACGAACAGAGTCTTTTCGATCCTTGCAATCTGGATAGCTTGGTCAATCGAATCGACAAAATGAATGTCGCGGGTGGGATCGCTCGCGGGTGCGAAAGATTCTCGAGCGGCTTTGGGGTTGCGGGTCAGGACGATGGTTTCGCGTCCTGGAAGTGGCTTGCCAATCGACGCGAAGGTTTTGCGGCCCATCAGGAGGGTATGCCCCATGGTTAGCCGTTTGAACCGCAGTAAATCGGCTTTGAGGTGCCAGGGCAAGCGGTCTTCGATGCCGATGACCCCATTGCGAGCGACGGCGACAACCAAGTGCATCGCGAGAGTTCCTAGTTTTCGTGACGGTCGATTTGAACTTGAGAGATGGCGTATTTTTTGAGCCACTCGAGCCATCGTTCTTGATCTTCGGTCAATTCGATTTCGGCAACGGATTCGGCATCGAGTGGCGAGACGACGGAGAAGCATCCTTCTTCGAGCCAGCGGTTGACGTTTGCCGGTTCGATCCAGTATTCGTTTGGTCCGAGTTTCGGTGCTCCTGGGGCGTCCCCTGGGGTCATGAAGTAGACGATTTCTAAACGAAATCGCTCGGGCATGCTCAGAGGAGGTGCGTCAGGTTTGTCGACACTGATCAATGCGATTTCGCGACCCATGGTAGATACAGCGATTCCTGTCAAAAGGTTGAGGTTTGCGACACGTTGATTATTGGGGTTTCGCAACGCTACAAGCAAAATCTAGGCGGGCGGCTAGTTGTCCGTCCACGGTGACTTTCCCTGTCATAAAGTACGCGGTAGAAACGACTTCGTTCAGGGTCACTTCGATATCAACGGTTTCGCCTGGTCGTACCATTCGTTTGAATTTGGCACCATCGATTCTCGTTGCGACGGGGACGACTCCTTGGGCGGGCGTGACTTTGGCGAGCAAGATCGCGCCGCTTTGCAGGCAGCACTCGCAGAGGATGACTCCCGGAACGAGGGGGAAGTTTGGGAAGTGGCCTTGGAGGAAGAACTCGTCGGGATGGAACGTTTTGCGGCAGTGAATTCGATTTTCGTCTTGCGTCAGTACTTCGTCGACTAACAGCATAGGTTTACGGTGCGGGATGACCGATTCGATTTCGGCTTGTTGCATCAAGGGCACGGTTTTATCTCTCGTCTGAACAAAGGAGTCACAGCGATGCCCGGGGGGTACCTGCTACCATCCGCTTGGTTGCTGCGTGCGATAGCGTAGAGAACTTGCGGTATTCGACAAGCTCCCAGGGGGGGGATGGGAGGGTTTAGCAGGTTCGTTGCGTGGAGTGGGAGATGGGTTCGGGGGGGTGCTGGCCGGTGACACATTGTTCGATGCAGCTTGCTGCCAGTGCATCGAAATCGAGTTGGAGTTGTTCATACTCGCGTCGGGCCGAGAATTCCTTGAACATCATGCTCGGTTGGATATCGTGGTTATTCTGATATTTCGAGCTTTGGAATTGGCCTACTTGGCCGACGATTTCGTGGTATGCGATTTGGCAGATTCGAATACCTGCGTAGATCCGGATCGGTTGGACGGTAAAAAGTTCGATCGTCCAATGTCCTTGGAAGCCGATGTTTCCAAATCCTCCGGAGCCGTGGACGAAGAGTCCCAACCGCGACAAGGAGGAACGCCCCTCGATCATCGGTACCAATCTTTTTGTTTCGGTGTATTCGACGGTTCGGGCCAAGTAGACTTGGCCTGGACTTAAGATGAGTCCTTCATCGGGGATTGTCATACGACGGAACCGATTGGGTTCTTTGACGTCGAGTACTACTTCTTCGTACACGAGCAATTCGTTGTGTAGAGTCAGATCGTAGCTATTGGGATTGCAGTGTTCGTCGCGAAAAGGGCTGATGGAAATGTCTGCACCCAAACGCGATCGGATCTCTTCGCCGGTAAGAATCATTCGGAATCCTTGACTGAATACGGAATCGCCAGAATAGAGAACCAGAATACGGAGAAAAGTCTGAGATAGAGAGGGATGGGTCTCGGGACTTGCCATCAAGATACACCTCAGGGGCCCTCTTCGGCTAGCACCCGTGGCGGGCTTAGGGGATGTTTCCTCCCTTTTTGTCATGTTTTGGTTTGTTAATCCTCCGTTATTGATGGTTGGACGGTCTTGTGACGGTTTGGGATCTCTGTTGGTCTATTGGTTGAAAAACCTTATGATTCGTTTCGCTGCGCTCGCTACCATGCTTGGTCGCTACCATGCTTGGTCGCTACCATGCTTGGTCGCTACCATGCTTGGTTTCGCTTGAAGGAGCATGGCAACATCGCATCTCTTCAAGAATGCCACGGATGCAACACAGATTTTTCCATGAATAGTAATCCAACCCAATTGACGAGTCGTGCTTTGAAGGAGCCTTTAGAATCGCGTTCGGAGTCGCGTTCAGAATTACCGAGTCGTCGCCGATGGCTACCGTGGTTTTGGGGGCTTGTTTGCGTCGCTGCATTTTTCGCGGGTAGATACATTCAAACCGAGGGGCAGTCTTCACATTCGCGTTTGGCATTGCATCCTTCCGACGTTGCGAAGCATTCTGCGGATGCAGTGGTGGTGACGGCTATACCGGTTGAATCGCGAACGATTGAGCGGACGGTGGAAGCGGTTGGAACGTTATTTGGTTTTGAGGAAGTGGACATTAGTTCCAAGCTCGATGGACGTGTGGTTCGAATCCATAGTGATCTTTCGAGTGTGGTTAAGCCAGGTGATGTGTTGCTTGAACTCGATTCGACCGATGCTCGCTTGGCATTGGAGCAAGCGGAGCGCAGCCTCAATGCGGAGCTAGCGAAGTGGGGGTTTGAATCGGTTCCCGATGGGACGTATGATCGCAACCTTTTACCGATGGTGGTCTCTGCGCGGCTACGATTCGACTTAGCTCGGTCGCGGCTTGAACGGATGCTTCCATTGGAGCAGACAAGGTCGATTAGTGCGGACGATTTGGAGCAGGCGAAATCGGAGGCGAGGATTGCGGAATCGGAGTGGAAGAACCAGTTGTTGCTTGCGAATTCAGCGGCTGCCAATGCGCGTTTAAAGGCAGCGGATGTGCAAGTCGCCATGCAACGATTGTCAGATTGCCAGATTCTTGTTCCGACCCCGACTTTGACTGAGAATGCGCAGCCGCCGATGTATACGGTCTCTGAGCGGATGGTTTCCGAGGGGACGAATGTTCGGCCGGGGACGGTCGTTTTTCGATTGGTACTGGGGCGTACGTTAAAGCTTCGGTTGTCGATTCCTGAGGCTTATGCGTCTTCGGTCGCTCTCAACCAGCAGGTGATGGTTTCAACGTCGGCTTCGTCGGAATCGCAGTTCGGCACAGTGGCGAAGATCAGTCCATCGATTGATCGTGCGACGCGAACATTTGTGGTAGAGGTTGAGGTTCCGAATGCGGATGGCAAGTGCAAACCGGGTAGTTTTGCGAAGGCCAGGATATTGGTTGGTAGAACGGACAATGCGTTGACGGTTCCTTTGGGAGCGTTGTACTCTGCGGCGGGTATTAACAAGATATTTGTGGTGGATGGAGAGCAGGTGCGCGAGGTTCGAGTCAGAGTCGGCGATCAGTCTTCTGATTGGATTGAAATTGCGGAGCCACCTTTGGCTCCGGATGCGTGGGTAGTTACTAGCGGACAGCGTCTCTTAGCGGACGGGACACGCATCGCGTTGCGATCGATGGCTTCGCAGGGTGGGGATCAGGCACCTCAAGAAGCGTCGAGGCAACGATGAGTATTTCGGAGATCTGCATACGTCGCCCTGTGTTTACTTGGGTTCTCGTTCTCGTCCCGGTGGTTCTCGGGATTGTCTCCTATTTGGAGCTTGGGGTGGACTTATTCCCCAAAGTCGATTTTCCGGTGATCAGTATTTCGGCGGCTTTTCCGGGAGCGTCAGCCGAGGAGATGGAAAGTTCGGTCACGAAGCCTTTGGAAGAGGCTCTCAATACGATTTCAGGGATCGATGAACTTCGATCGGTAACGCGTGAGGGGGTTAGTACGATCGTGGTTCGATTCGTACTTGAGAAGAACGGAGATGTCGGAGCGCAGGAGGCTCGCGACAAGATTTCCTCGATTAGTCGAACGTTACCTGAGGGGATGGACATACCGTTGGTCAACAAGTTTGATTTGGATGCTGCGCCGATCATGACATTGGCGGTATCTGGCAAGCGGGATCTGCAAGAAGTGACACAAATTGCAAAGCGGGAGATCCAAGAGTTACTTCAGACGGTACCTGGAGTGGGTAATGTATTTTTGTCTGGTGGGCGTAATCGAGCGATCAATGTTCGGGTGGATACGGATCGATTGCGAGCTTTAGAAATATCGATTGAAGATGTGCGCAGAGCGTTGGTCACTCAGAATTTGGAAGTTCCTGGTGGGATTGTAGACCAAGGCCCTCGTGAGATGGTGTTGCGGACGTTAGGGCGAGTAACGCGTCCGGAGGATTTCAACGACTTGATCGTCGCGAATCGCAA